>SVLF01000040.1 GCA_015068085.1 Oscillospiraceae bacterium | reverse complement strand
GTCGGGATTGAGAAAAATTGAAGAAATTTTGAAAATGGGGTTTACAAAAGGCTGATTTTTCTGGTTACTTATGAAAGGGTTTCATAACCCCTTCCCCAATTCAATATGGCTCCTCGGTATCCCCCCCATATCCGGGTAGCCGATATAACCCGATTTTGAACCTTGAAAAGTACGGCAGAAGCCGGGAATAGTGCAAAGCGGATACGATATAATGATACTTCTGTTCAGCCACAGTCCGAGCGTGATAAGCAATCAGCGAATTGCGACGCCGTCGCAGGCAATGGGAGCAGTCCGAGGTATAAGGAAGGTGAAATTCCTATGGAGCGGTACATACTGCCGTCCGTTTCGCACAGCGAATTATTAAATGTTAGAAATCAGCAGATAACCATATCTTATCTGCTGATTTGTGCCATTGAAGACAAACATATAAGGAGGTGTGCCGATATGGCAGTAGATAACAAACAACGCTGTGAGTATTTACGAATGTTCAGAAAATATCCGGAACTTCTTCGTATTGAGCAGCTTTGCGAAGCTTTAGGGGGTATTAGCACTAAAACGGGATATAAATTGCTGCGTGAAAGAAGAATTAACAGTTTAAAGGTTGGACGCGAATATCGCGTCACTAAGGTTGATTTAATAAACTACTTAATGAAATAAAAAAATGTTTTGACATGAACACCATCACGTTGGTATAATTTTATCATCAACAGATGGTGTTTAATGTTTTCCAAAAGGGAGGTTTTGATTTTTAGGAGGAACACATATGATAAAACATACAAAAACAGGCATTGATATTGAAGTTAACGCTTATCTGAAAAAAGTAAAAGACTATTATTACGTTATTCTTGTTTACAAAAATGTTGCCGGGATAAGACGAGATAAAAGCTTTCCGACAAGGCTTCCTGTACGCGGTAATAAGATAAAGGCACAAAGAATGTCGGAGGATATTCTTCGGGAGTTTGAAATTCCGGATGAGGATCTGTATCTTTTCGGTGAAGAAAACGAGGAGGCGCACAAGAATAACAAAACAAAACCAACAGGCGCAGCTTTAGATGTGCCGACTGAACTGTTAAAAAACATAACTTTGGACGATTTAACAAAAGCGCAAGTCGGGAATTTGCTTTTCGCTGATTACATGATAATGTATCTTCCATATACTCGCAAAAGAAGAAAACCGATAGAAGATACCACTTATGCAGGTTATCAGTCGAAGGTGAATTTCCCGATCGTTCCATATTTTCGCGAACAGGGTATACGGCTAAATGAACTCACTGCACGCGATATACAGGAATTTTATGATGTGCAGATGAAAAGAGTTACGTCGGGAACCGTGATCGGGTATCATGCGATTATACGTTTGGGACTTTGTTATGCGAGAAAGAACAAGTATATAACCGAAAATCCAATTGAAGAGGTTGACAAGCCGGAAGGGAACAACTTTGTAGGCAGCTTCTACACCGCAAATGAATATATGGAAGTAATCAAAGCTACAAAAGATACCAAACTGGAGCTTGCAGTCCTTTTTGGAGGATTTTACGGCATGAGGCGCGGTGAAATTGTAGGGTTAAGGTGGTCGGCTATTGATTTTGAAAATAATGTGTTTTACATCAATCATACGATCACGACACCGAGAATTGACGGCAAGGTTCAAATAGTTGCAAAAGACCGCGCAAAAACAAAGTCAAGTCTCCGTGCGATGCCCCTCTCTCCGATGCTTGCAGAAAGATTGAAGATAATAAAGGCAAGGCAAAAAATGTATCGTGATAAATTCGGGAAGTCATACAACAGAAAGTGGCTTGAATACGTTATGGTTGATGAAATAGGAAACCTTATCCTTCCGGATTACATTACGACGGCCTTTACGCGCGTTTTAAACAAGCATAAACTCAGGGTTATAAGGTTCCATGACCTTGCGACATACCAATGCATCGCTTTTGCTCAAAAACGGGGCTTCAATTAAGGAAATACAGGAATGGCTGGGACATAGCGATTATAAAACGACAGCTAACATATATGCGCATTTAGATCCGAGTTCAAAGAAATCGTCATTATCTGCACTGAGTCAAGTGATAACGATTTGAAACACAAAAAAACAGAGGCCTTACCTCTTCGATAAAGCCTCTAAAATGGCGGAGAAGGTGGGATTCGAACCCACGTGTCCTTGCGGACAAACGGTTTTCAAGACCGCCTCGTTATGACCGCTTCGATACTTCTCCGTATATATGGTACAGAAAAACATCTGTACCAACGATACTAAATTATATCAAAGTTTAATCTTGTTGTCAAGTGCTTTTTCCGCAAATTTACGTTTTTGGCGCCTTATCTTTCAAGATTAAATGCATCTATGATTTTGTCGATTTCCGAGTCGTCGATTTTAACAACCTTGCCGAGTGAAACTGCGTTTATAATAGCCTTTGCACTGAATTCTGCAACCTCAAGGCGGTCAAAAGCATTGAGAAGAGATGTTCCCGTTACGATACAGCAATCATTCTCAATAAGAGTTACGGGGTTTTTAATGCCTACTTCTTTTGAAACAAGCTCAGGCTGCATAAAGCTTGAACCAAAGGGAAGCTTTTTTACATCACGGAGCATTATATAGCTTTCGGGAATGATTCTTGAATCAAGTTCAGCGTCGGAAACTGCAAAAGCCATAAGATTCGGCGGATGAGCGAGGATTACAGAGTTTATTTCCGGATGCATTTTATAAATATGCTTATGAAGCATAACACTGCGGCTCGGGTGTTTGCCGAGTTCACACGCGTCTCCGCTGATTTTTACAAGATCCTCAGCCGACAAATATTTTCTGTCCATATCATAAGGCGTGATGATAAATCCGCCGTCGGGCAGTCTTTCTGAGAAGGTTCCCTGCGAGCTTGTGAAAAGTCTTTGGTCGTAAGCTCGGTTTATCAGCTTGCACATTTTTGCGCGAGCCTCTTTTTCAACGCTTGAAATGCTGTTGGGAACAAACTCATTAAGAAACACACGGTTTTTTTCTTTTGATATAGCAATTTTGCGTTCTGAAAGAGGAACAAGATTACCTATTTTCATGGCCTGAAGATGCAACCGTGCACAGAAATCAAGAGTTTCAAAGGCTTTGAAAGCCTCAAAAAGATTTTCTTTACCCACAACAACGCCGTGGTTTTCAAGCATTACTGTTGAAACGCCGGTATCAAAAACCTTTGCGATGTTTTCGGAAAGTGCTTCACTGCCGGGAAGCTCGTAGTCGGCATATTTGATATCTCCGCAAATATTATCTATGTTCGGAATGAGGGATGTATTCGGAACCTCGCGAGCAATAGAAAAGCCTAAAAGAGCGGGCGGATGTGCGTGAAGAACTGCTTTTATATCCGGGCGCTTTTTGTATAAAATACTGTGGAAAGGCCACTCGCTTGAAGGACGGTGGCGGCCTATGATTTCCCCGGACGGTGTAACTCTGACCATATCATCTCTGGTAAGTGAGCCCTTATCAACACCGGCAGGAGTTATCCAGATGTCGCCGTTATCATCGAGAATTGACAGATTCCCTCCGGAGGTAGTTGTCATCTGATAAGAATAAATGCGTTCCATTATCAGAACAAGCTGATCGGCAGGGTGCATAAATTTAAAATTCATAGCTGTGCTCCTTCGTTTGGATTATTGTTACATTATATAACAATTGAAGCTTTTTGTAAATATGTCATTGTGTAAAAAAATACATATAAACAGGCATCAGTTTGGGTGAAACTGACGCCTGTTTTGTAAATTCAATTTTCTTTTCCGAGATTTAAGATAATTGCTGCGGAAATAATCATTGATATTCCCAAAATGGTGAAAATATCTGCACTTTCGCGGAAAAGGAATATCCCGAGAAGTGATGCGACCACCGGCTCGACGGTTGAGATAACCGCCGCGTGGGATGCAGGAACCTTTGACAGACCAAGCGTGTACAGAAAATAGGGGAGAGCACCGGAAAAAATACCAAGTGCAAGCGTCCACAGAATTCCGGTCGGATTTGAGATTGTCGTGATTGTTGCAACCGGATTCCCAATGATGGTTGCGGCAACGGCACCGAAAAGAAATGTATAGAACGTAACCGTAAGCGGCTTGTATTTGCGAAGTGCATATGTGCTGAAAATGCTGTAAAGCGCATATGTAAAACCTGAGGCAAGTCCCATAAATATACCATAGAAGGAAATGCTTCCGATATCTCCGGATAAAAGACCGGAGACCAGTGTACAGCCGCCCACGGCAAAAAGGAGACAAATAACTTTCCTTCCTGTCATTTTTTCACCGAATAAAATAACCGACATCACCGTAACGAAAATCGGAGAAGTGTAAAGCAGAACGGAAGAAACCGCAACGCCCACCTCTTTTATCGCCGTAAAGTAGCAGTTGTTAAAAAGGAAATAACTCACTATGCCGGAACCGAAGAACATCCATATGTCGCGCAGGCTGATTTTAAACAGAGCACGGTCACGGCAGATTATAAGAAGCCCGATAAAGAGAAGAGACGTGCAAGCACGTAGCATTGCTATCTGTACGGTGGTAAGGCCGAGCGCGGAAAGAGCATTGACAAACACGCCCATTGCACCCCAGAACGCCGCCGCACAAATTATATATAAGTAACTTTTGTTCATAGAAGAAAATCCCTTTCGCTTGATTGTCTTCACTATTATACGCTTTTGCGTTATGAAAATCAAGCTTTTTTTCGTATCGCCATGCGGTATTGCTCCGGCGGGATTTTTGCATTTGCAAGAAACATATTGTAAAACCCGTTATAGCTGTTGTAGCCTACTCTTGCGGCGATTTCCGTAACGGGAACGTCCGTGTTCGCTAAAAGGTAAATTGCAACGCTGTATCGGGTTTTGGCTACCAGTTGACGAAATGTCATTCCGAATTCTTTTTTTACCACCCTGGATACTTGTTTTTCGCATAAATATAATATGCCTGAAAGCTCGCGGACGGATATGTTTTTATTGTAATTTCTGTTTACATATTCCTCAATTATCGCGCGGGCTACCCGGGGCTCGGCAGTGTGACTGTCGGATGGCGCGGTTGTGCTTCCGGCAGGTGTAAGCTTTTCTGCAATTTCAAGAAACAGCAACGAAAAATATGCCTTCAGCCTTGCCTGTGCAAAAGGCTTTTCGGAGTAGAAGACGGAAAGAATGTGTTCCATAATTTCTGTTTGCTTTGCGGTTGCTTTTATTTGTTTTGCAGATGAAATTTCCGAAAAGCTGTCCGTAAGAAGTCTGTACACGTCTTTTTTCGATTTTGAGCGTGTCTTTGAAAAAGAAAAGCAAAAGCTCATTTTAAAAGTGCGCTCCGTGCCGCTGATGCAGCTGTGGATAGTATAAGGTGCAATGATAAATATATCAGATTTATCAAGCGAAAAGGTTCCTGTTTCGGTTTTGAACGCTACATCATTTTGCAGTGCAAAGTGAAATTCATAATCGGAGTGGTTATGCACACGGAAGCTGTTATCGAATTGAAAATCAAAAAATCCGCCCTGAAGCACAATTGATATCAGGGCGTTTTCAATTTCAAAATCAAAAGAAAAGGCTTTTTCTGCTTCTTTCATTTATATCACCGATTATATAATACATTATCTGCGTCAAAATTGCAAGAGTGTGATATTAGAAAAACGGACATTTCGTTTGTAGTAATATGACTTTTGGATTTGTTTACTGCGCGTTTTTTCTGTGATACAATTGAGAAAACCAAGGAGGTCTTTTATTATGAAGGTATGTGAATTATTCGATTTATCCGGCAAAATAGCGGTTGTCACAGGTGGAGCGGGTCTTTACGGCAAGCAGATAGTGCGTGCTTTGGCTTCTGCGGGTGCAACCGTATATATGGCATCAAGAGATGTGGAGAAAAATGCAGGTGTTGCAAAAGAAATTGAAGCAGAAAGCGGAGGTCGCGTTATTCCGGAAAAGGTTGATTTGCTCTCGGAAGAAAGCATCCTTGCGCTGTGTGACAGAATTTATGAAAAAGAAGGCAGGGCGGATATACTTGTAAATAACGCCGTTTTGCGCTGCACGGGCGGATATACCGGCACCGCCGAAAATTTTGATAAGAGCATGCGGGCAAACGCTACAGGGCTTTTTGTGATTTCGCGCGCTTTCGGTGACCGTATGGCAAAGCAGGGCGGAGGCTCGATAATAAACATAGGCTCATATATGGGCATTCTGGGACCTGATTATTCGCTGTATGAAGGTACTTCGATGGTCCCCAACGGCGCTTCGGGAGATTATTTCTTCCACAAGGGCGGAATGACGAACTATACCAAATTTCTTGCAGGACACTACGGAAAATATAATGTAAGATGTAACTGCCTTGAGCTTGGCGGACTTTTTAACAATCAACCGGAGATTTTTATTGAAAGATATTCTAAAAAGACGATGCTCGGCAGAATGGCAAACGATACGGACATTATGGGCGCAATAGTATATCTTGCAAGCGATGCATCTGCGTATGTCACCGGAGTAAGCCTTCCGGTTGACGGCGGATACAGTGCAAAGTGAGTGGTGAATATGAAATACTTTAAAAAAAACGGATACAGAATTTCTGAAATGACACTCGGAACGGTTCAGCTTGGAATGAACTACGGAATCAATAACAAAGACGGAAAACCGTCTGCAGACACAGCGAGCGAAATATTAAAAACAGCACAGAAGTGCGGCATAACGTCATTTGATACCGCTGCGGCTTACGGAGACAGCGAAGAGGTTCTCGGAGAATACTTCTCACGGGGCGGAGATAGACCTGCAATTGTAACAAAGCTTCATTTTGAGTGTGAGGATAAGAGTACGCTTTTCGATATTCTTGCAAAAAAGGCAAAAGAATCGGCGGAGAGGCTGAAGCTGGAAAGACTTCTTTTTCTTATGTTGCACAACGAAAAATACATAAAAAAATACGGCAGCGCGGTTATTGATGCGCTCTTAAAACTTAAAAAAGAAGGGCTTGCGGAAAACATCGGGGCATCCTTCTCGGATAAAAGCGAGCTTTCCGCGCTGTGCGATACGGATGCGTTTGACTGCATCCAGATTCCGCTTAACTTATTTGATAATAAAGAACTTCGTGACGGAACGGTGAAACGTATTGCCGACTGCGGCGTTACGGTTTTTGTGCGGAGTATTTATTTGCAGGGGCTTTTCTTTATTGATCCGGAAAAGCTTCCCGAAAAGCTCCGGAAAGCCCGTGCTCCTCTTGCGGAGATACGAAAAACAGCAGAAGAAAACGGAATGTCGGTTGCGCGCCTTGCCCTTTCTTTTATTCGCTCCTTCGACGGCATCGGCTCAATCGTTCTCGGCAGTGAAACACCCGCGCAGGTTGCGGAAAATGCGGCTCTTTTTTCTGAAGGCATAATATCGGAATCGATCGGGAACAGAATTCTGGAAATCTCGGAAAATATTGATCCGCTTGTCAATCGTCCGTGGGAATGGAAGCTTTAAATGAAAGTGAGGAAGATGATATGACCTTTCCGTTTGGAAACAAAGAGATAAAGCTTGGAATATTGGGAATGACCGAAGGAAATGCACATCCGTTTTCGTGGAGCGCAATTATAAATGGATATGACAAGACGGAAATGGAGCGTTGGACGGGAAAGACTTATCCTATAATTCCCATATACCTTAACCGCCAGCCGGAGGAAACCTTCGGAATAGAAGGCGTGAAGGTAACGCACGTCTGTTTTACCGGATATGAGGATATAGAAATGGCGCGCAACTGTGCCCGCGCCGCACTTATCGAAAATGTGACGGAAAAGCCTGAGGATATGATTGGCGAGGTTGATGCCGTAATATGCGCCACCGACATCGGAAGTGAACACGTATCTCGCTGCCGTCCGTTCGTCGAAGCGGGAATACCTCTTTTTATCGACAAACCGCTGACTGATAATGAAGAGGACCTGAAGACGATTGTAAGCTGGGTGGATAACGGGGCAAAGATTATGTCATCATCTTCTCTTCGTTACATGAAGTCGCTTGAACCGTATTACGAAAACAAGTATGAGCTCGGAAAAATCAGATGTATCCTCAGCCCGATGGCAAAGTATTGGGAGACATATGGTATGCATGCGATAGAAAGCGTATACCCACTTCTTGGTGCGGGATTTGAGTGGGTGCAGAATCTCGGTACATATGAAAAAACAATGGTAATTGCTCACCATACTTGTGGTTGTGATGTAAGTATGCCTATGGGATGCGGCTTTGCAACAAACGGGATAACAATCCTGTCGGAAAAAGAAGCGTTTTCCGTTTCGGATAAAGACTCTTTCTATTCGTTTAAAAAACAGCTTGTAGAATTTGTAGAGTATCTCCGCACAGGCAAGCCCGATCATCCGTTTTCTGAAACAATAGAAATGGCGAAAATTATAATTGCAGGAATAAGAAGCCGCAACGAAGGAAACCGACGCGTTTATATATCCGAAATAAATGAGCGGTGATATTCCTCCCGGTTGCCGACGGCATACTTGTATATGAGGAGAAAAAACAATGATTCAAAAAAACAGCAAAATAGTAGAAAAGCTTAGAAATGATGAATTGGTTGTCTGCACGAAGCTTAATATTACAGACGCAATACCGGCGGAGATAGCGGCATATGCGGGATTTGACTGTGTATGGGTTGATATGGAGCATGTTCCGGTTGATTACAGCCAGATCAGGAATGTGATCTTAGCTGCCAAGGCACGCGGAACAGAAACCATTGTGCGAACACCCCGAGGAGCATATTCAAATCTTATCCGTCCGCTTGAAATGGATGCGGAAGCGATAATGGTTCCGCACGTTATGAGCGGGAAGGATGCCGAAGAGGTGGCATATTACACAAAGTTTTACCCCATTGGCAGAAGACCTCTCGACGGAGGAAACAGCGATGGTATGTACTGTCTCATGGATCTTCCTGAATATTTTAAATATTCAAACGAACAGAAGCTTACGATTGTCCAGATAGAAGATATCGAAGCGTATGAGCAGATTGAAGAAATTGCATCTGTTCCCGGAATCGATATGCTCTTCTTCGGACCTGCCGATTTTGCGCATTCGCTCGGTCTTGCACATGATATGGGGAATAAAAAAATATGTGAGGCGCGCAAGCGTGTAGCAGAAGTGGCAAGACGTCACGGAAAACTTGCCGGAACTGTCGGCAACAAAGCCAATGTCGGGGAGTTATATAATATGGGCTACCGCCTTGTTAATGTCGGCGCGGATGTAATTGCGTTGGGTAATTATTATACAGATATAATAAAGACCATTGACGAAGTTAAAAAATCCTTAAAGGGTTAATAATCAAGGCAAAATTAAAAGGGGATATCCCCTTTATTGTGAAGAACATCTTCACAATAAACAGCATTAAATGCAAAGGGAGGAACAAGCATTGATTGCAGACAAAATCAAAAACAGCGATACATACGCCGCGTGCAACCGCTTCTTTCCGGAAATTTTCGGGAAAATAAAAAAACTCACCCCTGATGACGCAGGGAAGAGGTTCGTGATAGAAGAAGGCGTTGCGTGGATATCGGTTTCCTCATCGGAAAACGCACCTCCGGGTGACCGGAAGTTTGAAGCGCACAAAAAGTTTTTGGATATCCATTTTGTTCTCAAAGGCGAAGAAACATTTGTTTACGCAAATACCGAAAACCTTACGTCGGAAACCGAGTATAACGAGACAGAGGATTATTTACTGTTAAACGGAGCGGGGGCAAAGATAGCTCTCCGCGCAGGCGATTTTTGTATTGTTTATCCGCAGGATGCACATATTCCGAAGCTTGAAAAATTAAGCGAAGGAAACCTCGTCCGCGGAGTTGCAAAAATAAAAATATGAATTTTGGAGGAATGACAAAATGAAGAAAAAATTATTATCTCTCATTCTCGCAATCACGATGATTGCAACACTTCTCCCGGCAATGGCACTTTCCGCAGGAGCAGAGGACGTGGGTTATACACTCACGTATGATTTCGGTTTAAGTGGAAATGTTGCTACTAAGACAACTGTAACAACATATGATGATTACAGTGAGACTAACGGCAGATGGAAATATGCCGATAAGGCAACGGGCGTAGGCACAGTTCAAACCTACATTTCTTCGCATACTTCAACAGGTCAAGGCGCAGCAGTAGAGATTAAAGCAACGGCTCTCAACCAGTGGGCGGCATTCAGAATATACGTCCCGGTTGACGGAGACTATAAGGCGACTCTCAACTACACGCGAAGAACTGCTACAGCACTCTGCGGAAACGGTCATACATATATACTTGACGGCGATACCACCGATATTGAGACAGCACTCGCATCAGCTACTCCGCTCAGCGACAGCTTAACAAAATATGATACAACAGCTAACAGACCGAACCAGGTACATAATTTGAATAGCACTGCAAAAACTTTAACGGAGGGAGAATACATTATTGTCTTCCGTGTGGAAGAGGCAGGTGCTAATGGTGGATTTTATATGTATCCCCAGGAGCTCACCCTCACAAGCGGAGACGGCTCACTTGCCGCTCCGATGTACGGTGCAGTTGCAAGCATAGACACCGAAAATATCGAAGTCGGAAAGTCTGCAAACATAACCGTTTCAGGTCCGATGAGTGACGGCTCGGATATTACAGCAGCAAACATTACATACAGCTCTGACAACGACTGCATATCTGTTGCAAACGGAACGGTTACAGGTGTGTCTGAAGGCAACGCAAACATAACAACTTCTGTAAACGGCGTTGCACTAAACACCGTTACCGTAAACGTAGCAGAAGCCGCTCCCGACTATGCAGACTATACGTTTACATATGATTTTTGTTCTGAACTTGCAAACGGAACTGATCTTGGAACAATAAAATATGATATGACAAAGGCTCTCTGGTCTTGGAACTCGAAGAGTCGTGAAACGCTCAGCATAAAAACTTATGGTACGGGTGATAACGGAAGAATAGATGCGCGCACATCTGTAGGTTATTGGTTTGCTCTTAATATAAACGTTCCTGTTACGGGCGATTATAAGGTACGTCTCGGATATGCTCAGACTGACACGAATGCAGGTTATGGTAATGTATACCTTCTTCCGGCTGACACAGAGAGTATTGCGGAAGCACTTGATGAAGCAGCTCCGTTAAACGAAACAGAGATAAATTACTACTACAACAGCTACAAAGGCGAAACGGAAGACACTGATGGAATTTTCGAGCTTGATGCTTTGCGTAATATCTCTGCAGGTGAATACATTCTTGTTTTCAAGTGTAGCCGATTGGGCCTTGGTGTGGATGGAGAAGGCGGTTCAGGTTCTCAGGGAAGAATGTACCCCAAGAAGCTTATCCTTGAAGGTGATGGAACCGGCGAGGCATATACAGGTGTTGTAACCCTTACAGACGATGAGCTTACAGTAGACGGTACGGCGACAGCAGAAGCCAAGATATACAATGCAACAACCGGCGAGCAGGTACCTGCAGCAGCAACATTTGCAAGCACAGGTAACGCAGTATCCGTAAACGATGCAACCGTTACGGCAAATGCAGTAGGCGAGGCAGAAATTTCTGCAACTATCGACACCGCTGTTCCGTATAATATGATTCCGGCAAAGGTCACGGTTGTTGACTCGACTGACGATTTCGTAATTTTCGGCGTATCCTCAAACATCGGCGATGGCATTGACTTTACGGTTGATGGCACTCTCGGTCGTGGAGACAAGGTAACTCTTACTGCAGACGATGTTCCGGGCTATAAGTTCGTTGGCTGGAAGCGCGGAAACTCACTCACAGGCAAGTTTATCAAGGATGCACCACAGAAAGATTTTGAATATAGAGTTTATTCAAACGCATTCGTCACGGCGATTTATGAAGAGGAAAATCCGACTTCTGCAACAGGTGTTGAGTTCTGGAACAAAAACGGTGAGCTTGTTGCAGAATATACGGCAGCTGAGTATGCAGAACTCCAGGCGCTTCCTGCAGCGTCTCTTATAGGTCACACTCATACAGGCTGGCAGACAGCTGACGGTGAGGAGTTTACACTTTCCACAGAACTTAAAAACGGCATCACACGTGTGATTGCAAAGCAGGAGCCTATAAGCGTCAGCGGACCGTTTGCTTGTGATGATGTAACAACAGAGCTTAATGAAAGTGCAATGCCTTTCAATTCAGCTATCACGGCAAGCACAACCTCAACCACATTCAGCTGCTGGCTGAGAAACAATATGATTGTAAGCTATGACAAGGATTATACATATTATGTATGGAAAACAGCGACTATCGATAACGGTAAGATAGATGTTCCGGAGGATAAGAAACCTCTCGCAGTGCTTGATAAAGGCTTCGGCGCATATATGCTTGAATATGATGCGGCAGATTATGAAATTGTTGAAGTCGGTATAGTTGCGGGCAGCGGAACACCGTCTGTCGCAAGCGCTTCCGAGAAGCATATCGCACAGAAAACAGGCAATCACGGCCAGTTTGCCGCAAAACTTACACAAGAATTCCAAACTGTCCGCGGATATGTGATTTATAGAGACGAAGAAGATTATAAAATAGTTTACGCAGAGTAATTTAAACCAAACGGCGGACGGAGCGCAATCCGCCCGCCGTTTATTAAATCAACACAAACAAAAAGGAGAACAGGGAAAATGAAAAGATTAATCGCATTGATTTTATCGGGAATAATGATGCTTTCTCTCGCTGCCTGCGGCGGGAACGGAGCCGGCGGGAGCATTGCAACACTTGAGCCGCTTACAAAGGAAGATGTTATTCAGCTTAACATTCCCTCACATGTAAGCTGGCCGTATCAGGAGGGGTGGAAGGTTTTTGAATACATCGAAGAAGGCTGCGGAGCAACGCTTGAGATTACCGCAATTCCTTCAGCGGATGCAACTTCAAAATATCCGCTTATGTTCGCATCACCGGAGACGCTTCCGGACGTTATGAGCTTTTCAACAAAGCTTCGCTGCGATACCTACAACGAAGGCGGCGCAATTATCGCACTTGACGATATGGCTGAATATATGCCGAATTACAATGCATGGCTTGATTCTCTTTCCGAAGAGGAATATGCGCAGTACGTAACCGTAAGAAAAGCATATGACGGCAAGGTTTACTACACTCCGGCAATGGGTAAGGAAAGCTCCTCAGGTGTCCGGGCGTGGTTATACCGTAAGGATATATTTGAAAAGCACAACCTCAAGGTTCCTGAAACCTTTGATGAGCTTTATGAGGTCTGCAAGCAGCTCAAAGAGCTTTATCCTGATTCATATCCGTTTTGTATCCGTTCTGCATTCAATCATATAGACTCATCCGGCCCTTCATGGAAGCCGTACTGGAGCACGGGCTTTTATTATGATTTCAACGAAGGCAACTGGCATTACGGTGCAAGCGAAGCTGTTATGCTTGAGGTTATAACCTTCCTTAGAAAAATGGTTTCCGAAAAGCTTATGCCTTCTGACTTTATGACGATAAACGAATCCACCTGGCAGGAACTGCTTACCACAGACCGTGGATTCATTATGCCGGAATTTCAGACGAGAATTGACTTTTTCAACGGTCTCGCACGTATGAAAAATCCGGAATATGATCTTCATGTAATGGTTCCGCCGATAGCGTGCGAGGGTGGTGTTGCACTTATGAACAGATACACAATCGATCCGATTGGTATGCTTATGTGCAACACAAAGGATGAGGGCAGAATTGCAAACGCTGCAAAATTCCTCGACTGGTTCTATACCGATGAGGCACGCGAGCTTGTTTCATGGGGCAAAGAAGGCGAAACCTATGAGGTGGTTGACGGCAAAAAGCAGTTTATCACTGATGAAAAAGGAACTCAGCCGAATTCCCTTTACGGCTTCTCAACCTACGGTGCATATACTATTCTTGACGAAGAAGCAACTCTCGCTCTTGAATCCGATGAAATTGCCGAGACACGCGAGCTTGTTCTTTCACATCTCCACGACGAGCCGACAATAACAACATGGCTTGCACACGCACCCGAGCAGAAGACAGTTATCGAACAGTATCAGGCAGCACTTACAACTTACACACAGGAAGTGATGGCAAAAATTATCCTCGGTCAGGAGCCGCTTTCCAAATTTGATGAATATGTGGAATCGCTCGACGAAATGGGACTTCCCGAGCTTTTAGAGGCTTATACGATTTCTTATAACAATGTAAAATAAATTTTTTTGGGGAGGATAATACATGAGAAAGAGAGCAATATCGCTTCTGCTTGTTCTGTGTATGGTTGTCTCGCTTCTCCCTGTATATTCATTTGCAGCGGAGACGTCCGAGCCAATCGTATACAGCTTTGCTCCGAACGGCGACACCGATTTGAACAAGGCTGTTGCGGCGTTTACAGACTACCCGGCAACGGGAAACAAGTGGAAGTATTTCGGTCAGTCCGATGGTCTGACCACAAAGGTTCAGTATTCAGAGGTCAGTGGTAAGTATACGGGATATTATCTGTATACCTACGGTACGGTCGGCAGCTGGTTTGCAATAAAGCTTGAGATTGCCGAGGACGGTATCTATAACATAAACTATATCTGTACCGGAAGAAACACGAACGGGACAAACTATCCCGGACACGCGACCGTACATCTGCTTCCGGGAGATACGGAGCTTTCAGACATTCCGACTGTGCTCGGAACTGAGGAAGAGCTTGCGGTGTGTGCGGAGACAAGCCCTTCGAGTAACTGGGCACAATCCATCGCTCCGCTTAAAACGAGAAGCGGCTCACCTGAGATTGAGTTTAAAAAAGGTGAGTATGTCGTTGCGTTCAGGATTGCAGAGACGAAGGTGCAAAATGACGGCGACATAGGCAGAATAATGCCGGCAAAGCTTGAGTTTACCAAGGTTATTCCGTGGGCACCGCCTGAAATTACGGCAGATTATGCAGGTAAGGATGCAACGAAGGCTTACGTGTTTGCGCTTGTAAAGAGCATATGGGAAAACCCTGTGGTCAAGCTTAAATCAGAGGAAACCAGTGATCAGTCGGCAAACGCAGACCTTCGCGGTATAACACCGGAGTTCACCGACGGTTGGTATGCATATGCATGGAATACGGAATATACAAAGACGCACAATGCGGGATATGTGCAGAACCGTACATTTTATCAGGCTTCTGACGGTACGTTCAGGCTTATATCCACGGCAAAGGACGGCTTCCACGCTATGGCATTTCCGTTTGAGAAGACGGGGCGCTATGATGTAAAAATAAACTATGCATCGGATAACGGAGTAGCTGACGTTTACTTCATCCCGATGTCAGTTCTTTCTCACAACGACGGAAAGGCGTATTACTACTTAAAGCTTGACGATGAGGTGCTTACCGACGAGGAAAAGCTTGAATATCCCGTCCTTCCGCAGGAGAGAATCGACGAGATAGCCGGACTTATTGCCGAGGACACCTACAAGATAGGCACGCTTGACAGCACACAGTATGACGGTACGGCAAAGGTTATGTCTGTCGAGGTCAAGGCAAAGGGTGACCATCTGCTCGTGTTTAAGAAAACCAACAACGGTACGACGGGCAACATCATCTCTAAAATTGTTTTCAGCGGTGAGTATGTCGAGCAGGAGGTAAAGACGAATCAGCTTATCTCCGAAAACGGAAGACTTATTTCAGGAGAGAGCACAACTCTTTCTCTTGCCGATAAGTTCGGAACTCCTGTAACGAAATTTACGTTGAAGGAAATTTCGTCATCCGATGAAAGCATCGCAACCGTTGACGGGCTTAACGTCACGGCAGGAGGGACCTTCGGTCGTGCGAAAATTACGGCGAAGGTTGAGATACAGGGCAAAGAGGACGTTGCGGTCGGATACGTCAGAGTAATTGATCCGACGGACGCAAATGCCAGAGTTACTCATACACTTGATACTACAAACAACAATGCACAGGGAGAGGCGTGGATTAATCCGTCATTTTTTGTTGATTCAACCCTTTACAAAAATACAAGCCGTGCAAACAAGGATATATGCGGCTTTGAGGACGGCCATGGCATCACTGCCGAATACACCGACGGCTGGAGCTGGTACGGATGCGGTGAGGACGTTGTAAGAGGTGAGAGAAGCTTCTTTATACAGGCGGCAGAGTATCTGAGCGCTCAGGTCTCAAAGGGAAAATGGTTTGCACTTAAGCTCAATTTTATGGAAGCAGGACATTACCGCGCGGCTATTGAGCATCTTGCATACAATACTCTCGGAGAAGGCTATGTGTACCTCACACCTGTGCCGAAGGACGGGGAAAAGGTCGAGGATTATCTCACCGATGCGTATAAGGTAGGAGATTTTAACTGCTACGATGCAAATTATACGTCGGCAGATACCGAGAAAATAAGAAGAACAACATATCTCGGTGATGCGTACGTTGACGCACCGGGTGAGTATCTGTTTGTTGTTCAGGGTGGCTACGGAACATATGGAACGCTTATGCTAAATAACATAATTTTCAGCGGGAAAATTCCGATAACAGGGCTGAAGACAGCTGATGCACTTGTTGTCGGAGAAACTTTGATGCTCAGCAGTGATATCGTAAGCTGGGAGATTGAAGTGCCTGAATATACCGAGAATTGCACACTCTCATATGTGAATAATTCTCCTGAAATCATAGACCTTTCGGGAAATACAATTACGGCACTTCGAAACGGAATCGGTACTGTTACGGTCACGGCAGAGTGGGAAGATTATGTTGAAAACTTCACATTCTCCGTTATTGTCGGATCGGGAAAGTCTCGCAAAACGTATTATACCGATTTGAAGGTTGAAAACGCGCGCCGTAACATCCAACGCTATGACTGGGCAAAAGAGCTTGCGGAAGCGGCGGTTGAAGAGGCGGATACATATGTGAATATGCGGGAAGAACTGTGGAGCTTCGTTACAACGCAGGAACTTCCGCGTGCGCAGCTTATGGCAGCACGCTTTAACGACTCAGGTTATACGGACTGCCTTTATTGCGGGAAAGAGCTTGAAGCGCAGTACGGTTCAAGACCGTTTATAAGGAATGCGCTTACCCGTCCGTGGAAGGTGCAGTGTCCGGACTGCAAGCGTCTTTTTCCGTCAAATGAGTTCGGAAAGTTCTATGAGCTGGGACTTGACGAGAATGCAAACTGGGATTATGAGCTTGCCCTGCAGAAGCATCACGAGATGTTCGTGTGCACCGATGGGGAAGAGTGTAACTGTGTGCCTCCCGCCGGAACGCATACTGACGCGGCATGGATTGAATATTACGGCTACGGAGTAAAGGGCGGATATCTTTACAATGATCTTTACGGCGAAAAGAACGATCCGTTGTTTGCAGTAGACGATGGGTGGGGGTGTGAGTATACCCACTATATGAAGAATGCTGCCGGAGAGCAGATATATGACCAGGACGGCAACCCGGTAACGGAGCAAAGAACGGAACCTTTTATTGCATATTACAACTATTACGGTATCTGGGACCCATACGGTCAGGGGCTTATCTGGAGGGCGCTGACTTCGCTCATTGATGCATATATTTATACGGGCGAGGAAAAGTACGGCGTAACCGGTGCAATCCTTATTGACCGCATCGTCGATGTGTATCCGGATTTCGATGTTGTTGAAATCGGACAGCGTCTCCCGGTGTCGGATAACAGCTACAAGCAGAACGCCGACGGCACGCTTACGGGACTTCCCCACGGTCTTATTCTCGGAAAGCTTCACGATGTATCTCTTGCAACACTGTTTGTAAAGGCATATGATGCATTTTGGCCGGAACTTCAGAATGCAGAGACAATTGCGTTTTTGTCAGAAAAGGCAGAAAAGTACGGCTTTGAAAATCCGAAGACAAGCGCAACGGCGATTTCAATGAATATTGAAAACGGCCTGTTGCGTACAATTAATGATGCACGTCTCAAACGCAGGTATCAGGGTAACTTCCCGACAGACCAGATAATGCATCTTCTTGCGGGCGTTGTGCTTGATTCATCTCCCGAAACCGAGGAATGGATTGATTTTGAGTTCCAAAGCGGAGGTGCGGCAGGTAAGGATAAATACACCGGCGGTAATATCGCATCACAAATTATGAGTATAGTCAGCCGTGACGGTCACGCTAACGAGGCGTCTCCCGGATATAATGCAGGCTGGGTGACGAGCCTTGTGGAGCTCGGTGATATATTAAATGGTTACGATAAGATACCTGCGGACAAGAAAGAGATATATGATATTTACAGCAACCCGAAATTCCGGCGTATGCTGACAGGTCAGCTTGAAATTATCTGTGTCAGTGATGCATCTCCGAATATCGGAGACCATGACGCTATGGGCAGACATATTCTTGCACTTTCGGATATGAACACGCTGACACTGGCATTCGAACTTACGGAAGATAAAGAAATGAAGGCAAATATCGCACGTTATCTCTATCGTATTAACGGAAATAAGACAGACGGAATACATGGCACAATATTCTTAGCTGAGCCTGAGGCTGTTGTTGAGGAGATTGAAAAGATTGCAGACGGAACGAGTGCACTGAAGCTTTCGAGTGAGAATTTCAGCGGTTACGGTTATGCAATTCTGCGTGCAGGCGGCTGGTACATCTCCGATGATAATCACAGAAACGTAAATACACAGCGTGATTTCTATATCTGGTACGGAATGATGGGCGGACATGCAAACCGTGATAAGCTTAATCTTGCATTCCATGCCTACGGTCTTGAGGTTGGTGCAGATCCCGGTGAAACGGCACATAAGGATGCAAACAGTGCTCCTCGCTATGAGGTTGACTCGCACACCATAAGCCATAATACGGTTACAGTAAACAATTTCGCACAGCGAAATGTAATCGGTGGAAATCCGATGCATTTTGATGATTCGGGACGAGTTCGCCTTATGGACGTTGAAAACGCAGATGTTTATGATTGGCAGGGCGTTGAAAAGTACAGACGTACGCTCGTTATGGTTGATGCGAATGATGATGAATCCTACGGCGTTGACTTCTTCCATATCATAGGAGGAGAGGATCATCTCTATTCCTTCCACGCTCTCGGCCGCGAAGCCGAGCTTTCGGATAACGTTGAGGTTGAAAGCCAGACGGACGATGACGGGAACTATGTTGGCTCGTATCAGGGTGTTGATAAGGGATGGGGAGACAGCAATGTGCTTTCCATAGACATTAAGAATACTTATGGCGGAAAGTTCGGTGTATACGATATCGACCGTGACCTCGGCGGTGTGACTGACGGACTTAGTACGGAAAGTTGGTTCGGTGAGGTTGATCGCGCCGTTGCACCGGAAGAAGCCGGTATTTTCAGTGTAGACTGGAAGATTCATGACCAGTATAAGGAATTAGTTCCTTCAAACAATGATTTGCGTGTAAGACTTACGATGCTTAATTCATTCAAGCTCGACGAGATTACGACAACCTCGGGAATTCCGCCGCAAAAGCCCAGGGCGATCGACAAAATCAGATATCTGTTTGCGCGTCATACGGGTGAAAATGACGGGAAGGCACGTGATGAAAAGCTTGATACGCTCTTCACCTCTGTTGTTGAGCCTTATGACGGAAGCAGATATATAAAGAGCATTGAAAAGGTAGAGGTTACCCGTGAGGACGGAGAAAAATTCGCAGCAGACGAAGCAAAAGCCGTAAAGGTAACGCTGACAAACGGACGTGTTGACTATATTGTCTATGCAAAGGATACAACCGTTCCCTATAAGGTGCATTACAAAACATCAACCGGTTCGGATGCAAGCTTTGATTTCTGCGGTTTTGTCGGTGTCGTTTCGATGGTGAATGATAAGGTCACTTATTCATATGTAAACGACGGCACAACAGTGGCAGATCAAACGGGTCTCACTCCGGCATATACGGGAACAGTTACCGGTTTTCAGACGGAGCTTTCGGAAAATAATTATATTGATGTCGCTTTTTCGGCGGAGGTCGACCCCACAACACTTACGGACACGTATATATATGTGGATAATACGCATATTGAGGACAACGGCGCGTTCCGTATTCTGAGTGCAGAACCTTCACCCGATATTGTCGGAAGTGTGCGTCTGTATCTCGGAAACACATCACTTGTATCCTCGTTTGCCGATAGAAATGATTTTGATAAAGGCTATAATTATTTCATTCAAAAAAATCAAGCCTTCCGCATCCCGCTGTCATACGTCGATGATAACGCACCGGTCATAGAACCGGTAAGCGACAGCCTTACCACATCGGCGGGAAGCTCGATAAAGGTTGGTATAACTGCAACGGCAGAAAGCAGCGTGACCTACAGAGCGGTAAAGCTTCCCCGCGGTGCAAGCTTAAATTCCGCAACGGGCGTTGTAACGTGGAAGCCCGATGACAGCCAGGTTGGAGAAAACCTATTTATGATTGACGTGACAGATGAAGAGGGAAGAGTAAGCCGAACAAACTTTACCGTAACGGTCTACGGTAAGACAACCGGAAGTACATCTTCTGACAAAACCGAAACTCCGTCAACAGACACGTCCGCCGGTGGCGGCGGTGGGGGTGCCGCCGCACCGTTCGATAAACCGGATAACACAGAAACGGATGACAATCAAACCAACAGTGGCGGTGAAAGAGGAGAACAGGGAGGAAACAGTGATAACACGGGCACGGAAAATGGAGCTCTCCGCTTCACCGATCTTACAAGTCATGCATGGGCAGAGGATGCGATAAACGCACTTGCGGCAGATGGAATAATAAAGGGCACGACCGCAAGCACATTCTTCCCAGCGGCTAATATCACCCGAGCGGATTTTGCATTGCTTCTTGTTCGTGCGTTCGGTCTTGAATCCGATAACACCGAGAACTTTGCGGATGTCAGTGCATCCGATTACTTTGCACAAGAGCTTGCAATTGCGCGCAACACCGGAATAGTCAGTGGTATAGGTGAAAATAAATTCGCCCCGCGTAACACAATAACCCGTCAGGATATGATGGTAATCGTCTACAGGGCATTGCAGAAAACAGGTGTAGGGTTAGGCATTTATGACGAACCGCAATATGAAGATTACGCAACCGTTGCGGAATACGCAAAACCCGCTGTTTCCGCCCTCATCGGTGCAGGTCTTGTAAACGGAAAGAGCGGTCTTATCGCACCAACAGACTACACGACACGTGCAGAGGTCGCTGTCCTTCTTAAGAGAATATTGGATTATATAAAATAATTTGCTCTTTACACATCAAAGAACTCGTTATCCATTCATCGGGAGTGGATAACGAGTTCTTTGAAATCGTGAATTTCATATGTGGGGCAAATTTCTTCCGGATGTTCGTTAAATCCGGGATTATACCATATTGTATCAATACCTGCGTTTATTCCGCCGAGAATATCGGAGGTGAGCGAGTCACCTATTACCACGGCGCGTGAACGGTCAAAGCAGTCTATCTTTTCAAGCACACGGTCAAAATACTCTTTTTTCGGCTTTTGTATGCCGATGGCGGCTGCGGTGAAGATATCCTTAAAGAACGGGCGCAGCGGACTTCTCTCAAAGCGTCGAAGCTGAACGCTTTCCGTTCCGTTGGTTATTATATAAAGCTTGTGTGTGCGCGCAAGTGATTGACAAACCTCAAAAGAAGCAGGAAAGGGAGAACATTGGTTTGAGAGTGCCTCGATGTAAAGCTCGTTTATTTCAGCGGGAGAAAGCTCCATGCCGGTAATTTCAGCAAAGCGGCGAAAACGCTCAACAAGAGGTCCGTCCGGATGCTCAATTCCGCGCTCAAATTCCTTCCAAATGTCATCGTTTATTTTTTTGTACAAAAGATATTGTTCGTCGGTTATTTTTTGACCGTACAGTGAAAAAGCTTCGAAAATTGCGGTTTTTTCGTGAACGCCATGGTCGTAGAGCGTATTGTCCGAATCAAAAAGCAAAATGTCGTATTTTGAAAGCATATAAAAATCTCCTCAGTTCGATAGCCTTGACGGACGTGCGCGCATTCGTGCCGAGCTTATAAGTCCGAGTGCCATATAAACGGCAAGAACACTTGAACCGCCGTAGGAAAAGAGAGGGAGTGTAAGTCCGATAACCGGCATGATACCTGTGCACATTCCTATGTTTTCAACGGTCTGTGCTATGAGCATAGCAGAAACGCCGGTACATATCAGGTATGACGGAAAAGAGGAAGAACGCATTGTCATCGTAATGCATCTTGCAATAATAAGGGCAAGAATGGCGATGATTGCGAGACAGCCGATAAACCCGAGCTCTTCTCCGGCAACGGAAAAGATAAAGTCCGTCTGTTTTGCCGGAAGATAACCCAACTGTGTCTGTGTACCTTCACCGAGCCCACGCCCCCACAGCTGTCCGGAGCCTATTGCTATCTTGCTCTGGATCGCGTGATAGCCGCGCCCTAAGGGATCAAGTTCGGGGTTGAAAACGACGAGCACACGCATCTTCTGGTCCTCACGTAAAAAGAACTTCCATATCAGCGGGGATGCGGCGCCGAGCGCTGCGAATGCGCCGATAAACCAACGTAGCTTTATTCCGGCACAGAACAGCATAGCGATAAAAATTACCATATAAACAAGTGCTGAACCAAGATCTGAGGATACGGCATACAGAAATCCGACGGGGATAAGAGCATGAATACCGAGCAGAATGACAGAAAGGGGAGAGGAAAGTCTGTCGTGCAGTGAATTTATATGTCCGGAAAGAGCAATGATAAAAAGAATTTTACCAAGCTCTGCCGGTTGTATTCCCACTGAACCAAAGCGAATCCAGGCGCGGTTTCCGGTTTCCTCCGCACCTGTTCCGAAGATGGCGAGTGAGCATATCAGAAGAAGATTTGCGATGTACACATATTTCCACCACGAGCTTACGGAGTCAAGATCGAGCCACGAAAGCATAAGGTAAAGAAAAATACCTGCAATAGTGGCGACAAGCTGGACTTTTATATAGCTTCCGCTACCCATGCTTTGCGTTGCACTTGCAATTAAAATGAGCCCGAAAATCGATGCGATGAGCGCGACCAACAAAAGCTTTATATCTACTTGGCGAAAGAAGTTTTTTGCATTGCGGAAAAATCCGTTCATCGTCATCGTCTCCTTGTTTTTTTATTTCATATATATTATATTACCACCTATCGGGCAAAACGTCAAAGCTTTTTGTAAAAAAATTACACATATTGATTGGACATTGGAGAATGTTTGTGGTATACTATATGATATATAAGTTTTGTCATTTCAAGATAAAGGAGCGTGTTTTGCTGTGAACAGGCGTTTTTCCAAGGCGGCGATGTCGGCTTTTCACCTTTGTTTTATCGTTCTTCTTATATTCACTGCCATATCGTTTTTTGTTGCGGATTTAAGTCTGGCGATATCAGAACTGTTTGTCTGTGCTCTGCTGTACAGCGTTAATATAATATCTGCCAAAAGGCAACAGAATGATATTCAGGATTATATCGAAGAAACAATGGCGGATGTGAACCGTGCAAGCCGTGATTTCACTATAAAATCTCCGATGGCTGAAGTTGTTATCAGATTTCATTCAAAAGAGGTTATTTGGGCAAATGCAGCGTTTGAAGAGATTATCGGTGACCATGATGGCTTTTTTGAGCAGAGCCTTTTCACTCTCATTCCGGAGTTTGATCTCGGATGGCTTATCGAAGGCGTGACCGAATGTCCCAATGAGATGGAAATCGCAGGGCGGCGTTTCCGCGTGTATGGTAACGTTGCAACAAACGGAAGTCCGGATGAAACAGAAACTCTTGCAACTCTTTTCTGGCTTGATGTTACTGATTATTCCACGGCAATAACGGAATTTGAAAATTCACGTCAGATAGTTTCGGTTATTATGATTGACAACTATTCTGAAATAATGAATGGGCTAAACGATGCAGACCGCTCGTCCATCATTGCAGAGGTGGATAAACGCCTTGCAAATTGGGTGTCGGATGCAAACGGTATATTTTTAAAGTATGAGCGGGATAAGTATCTTTATATTTTTCAGGAACGCTATCTTGATGAGTATATATCCTCACGTTTTTCGATCCTGGATTCAGTGCGTGAAATAGAAAGCAAAAACGGAATCAAGGTAACGCTCAGTATAGGTATCGGCAAGGATGGGGGAGACTTTAAAGAAAACCACAGCTATGCCCGTCTTGCAATTGATATGGCTCTTTCTCGCGGCGGTGATCAGGCTGTCATACGCAATAAATTCAATTTCGAGTTTTTCGGCGGACGCTCAAAGGAACTTGAAAAAAGAACAAAGGTAAAATCCAGAGTTATGGCAAACGCTATTTCAGGACTTATCCGTGACAGCTCAGGCGTTATGATAATGGGACATAAGAATGCGGATAACGACAGTATTGGTGCGGCAGTGGGAATTGCGTGTATAGCAAGGAAAATGGGGAAGACAGCTTCAATTGTTATAGGTCAGAAGACCAGTGCCGACACTCTCGTCAGGAAAATCTGCTCGGAGCATGAGTATGACGGTGCGTTTATCAGTGCCGAGGATGCAATCATTGAGGCAGACAGCAACACTCTTGTTGTCGTGGTTGATACAAACAGAAAAAGTGTGGTGGAAAGCGAGGCACTGCTTGAATCGGCGAACAAAATTGCGGTTATCGACCATCACCGTCGCGGTACGGAT
>SVLF01000131.1 GCA_015068085.1 Oscillospiraceae bacterium | reverse complement strand
AGTTGTGCTTTGCATCCACACCTGTCAGAATTCCCGCACGATAGAGCTTGTATATACTGATTGAACTCTCGTGAACCATAGGAACATCGGGAATAGAGCCGTCAGGAACATTGTTTATACCAATAAGCGCCTCATCGGGAAGGGCATTTGCGAATATTTCCATATATCCTGCTCTTGTGGCCTTTTCGTTAATGTTACTAACCTTATAGAAAAAGTTTTCTGTTATTATTCCGTGGTCTTTGGCATAATCAACATAAATTTGATACCAAGGATTTCCGCCGGGCACAAGATATACGCTTCCGTCTTTGTAAAGCTGATACATACAAGCCGCAAGCTTGATTGCTTCAGCATATGTAAGGTTATCATCGGGAGCGAAGGTTGTTTCGGTTTTTCCGTTGATAATACCAAGCCTTACGGCATTATCAACATCTTCGTAATACCAACTGTCAGGTTTAACATCGGTAAAGTTGGAATAATGCTCTGCAAATGCAACAGATGTCAAGCTTAAAATCATTGTTATGCATAAAATAACTGATAGTATTCTTTTCATTTTCTACCTCCTAAAAACTTCCGCCGCGTCCGCCGTGGGTTCTGCCGGAGGAGGAAGTATGTGTTCCCGAGCTTGATTTCGCCTTTTCCGTTTTCGTGATATGCGAATACAGGAATAGGTCTCTTGAGGTTGTTATATTCATACTTCCGGGCTTTACATAGTTTGCCGCATAATCATTTTCTCTTGCTGTTTTCATTTTATTGAGCTTCTTTTTCATCTTAAGAAATGCAACCAACAGCGGAATTAAAAGGCACAGAACAATAACAGTGATTATATATTTTATGCTATAGCTCTTTTTGTTGTAAGGCGTTCCGGCCTTTGCCATTTCCAAAAGCTCTTCGGAGGCTTCTATATATGCTTCAAACGCCTCATAATAATCATTTTCCGAAAGATGCGGAACAACTTTACTTTCCAGATATACAAGTCCGTTTGAATTGAAAAACTCACGCCCCTTGCCGTGCGTTGTGAAATGATATTCACGGGTGTCCGAGCAAATGTAAAGCATAATGCCGTCATCATTTTCGCCCGCGCCGTAGCCACTGTAATCGTAAATATCATCTGCGCTCGCTTCGGCTGTATCGCTTGTCATATCGCTTTCGGTATAAATTGCCACTTCAAAGCTGTATTTTTCACGGACAAGGTCAAGCTTTTCCGAAAGCTCTGTAAGCTCCGACTGCATAAGATATCCCGCCTCATCTACAATCGGCGGATTTTCAAACTCTGCAAAGGCAGGAACAACAAGCGTTAAGGAAATCAGCAGTAAAAATATGCGAGAAAAAAATTTTTTCATAATTATCCCCCCTAATGCAGAAGCATATATGCAACAACAGCAGCCACTATGTAGCCAATTCCTGCAATCTTTCCAAAATACTTCCACTTTTTTCCGTTGTCAACAGGATATTCGCCGACGACCTTCCCTGTCTGCCCGTTTACCATAAACTTATACATTTTATCCATATACTTAATGTTGAGCATCCATACCGGAAGCAGAGAGTATCTTATCTTACCGTTGGAAAAGCTGACCCTTGAATTTTCCGGAATAACCGTCGTATATCGATTGGTAGTATCGTTGAATGCTTCAATGGTGGAGTTTTTTACACGTTCATTGGCCCGGTCGATGCTTTCCTCTGCCGATACATCATATTTGTCAGCTAAATATCCCGAAAGATACGCTCCGTTAAATACGGCGGCATCATCATAGTTGTACGGTTCTATCGCTTCCATATAAGCGTCGTCTGTTTTCTGCGAGGCATCTACCGGAATATTGGCAAAGCCAACGCTTCCGCTTCTGAACAACCTGAAATAGTCTGTTTTTGTGTAGTTGTAATTTGCATCGCTCCATGCCGTTACCTTTTCTGCATTGTAGCTGACTGCCGCATCACAGTCACAATCAAACATCCAGAACGGAACATACACGCCTGCCATCTCTTCGATTTTCTTCTTGTTTTTAAAGCTGTCGGGCAAAAACGGTGCATTTCTGAAATCGCCTTCAAACGCTTCCATTGCAGCTTTTTTATTCAGCTTAAACGGAATTATGTAATCAGGTTTGAGCGTTCCTTCAAACTGCCCCTTTACAATTGTTGAATTGCCGCAATACGGGCAAACCGTGGAACCAAGCGTGTCATCTCCCGAAATTTCCGCTCCGCAGGACGGACAGGAATAGTTTGAAAGCGTAACCTCATTTGTATCCTCATAATCTCTCGGCGTATAGGTTTCCCAATCATATTTTGAGGTACCGCCGGAGGCATCATTTCCTTCTTCCATCTGCCGTAAGGTTTCAAGCGGAAATGTATTGTCGCAAGACTCACATATCAAATTCTGCGTTTCGGCATCAAACACAAGAGGAGCCGTACAACAAGGGCATTTATAGTTTTGAATTGTATCCATACCTCTTCCTCATTTCATAATTAAAGTGCACGGATGCAGGGCGTTACACTGCACCGCAGTCTGTGATGGCACAAAAGCCGAAAGAACGGTACCGCTCTTTCGGCTTTTGATTGAAAGTTTTCCCAAAAGATTGACCGAAGCATCTTTTTGTGATAAAATATAAATAAAGATTTCAAGGGCGACATCTGTTTTCGTTGGCGCGTCGGCAGAATGTTATATCCAGCAGTATTAATCACTGTATATAGGGGAGCACCGTGAAAATCTCAAAACATCGGCAAGCTGCTTATACCCTCCTTGCTTGACTTGCAATTAAATTATACTATTAAGCTCGTAAAAAGTCCCCACACTTTTTAAAAAATTAAGTGTGGGAAATCCGGATTTTTCTTTTAAAAGTGTGGGGGAAAGTGTGGGATTTGCGAAAACAGGACTGTTACAGCTTATCAAAAGCTATTGAGGGGATGTTGTATGAAAAAAATATGTTCAGTTGCTTCGTTGATACCGTTTATGCTGTTACTGCTATCCGGTTGTAGCTCTATAGGCTATAAATCAACAAGTATGTCTGCCGTCTATATGGCAACGTGCTTTTTATCGTTGCTTATGCTGATTGGGTATCTTTGTCTGATTAAAAAGAAGGAAATATGGTTTTTCATTCTTTTTACATCGGTATTTATCGTGAACATCGGATACCTGTTGCTCTCTGTTTCCAAAACATTGGAAATGGCTCTTTGGGCGAACAGGATAGCCTATCTCGGTTCCGTTTTTCTGCCTTTGTCGATGGTTATGATAATTATGAACATTTCCGGACTCAGCTACAAAAAATGGACACCCTGTATTCTTGCTTTAATTTCGGTTATTGTCTTTATTGTTGCAGCAAGTCCCGGATATCTTGATATTTACTATAAATCCGTCACTCTTGAAAATGTAAGCGGAGGTGCCGTGCTTAACAAAGAGTATGGCTCCTGGCACTGCTTATACCTCTTCTATCTGATGGGCTATTTCATTATTATGATTTCAACGATAATACATGCAATAGTAAGAAAAAAGCTTGAATCTGTTGCCCACGCCGCCATTCTTATCGTTGCAGTATTTGTGAATATCTGCGTTTGGCTGCTTGAGCAGCTTGTTCGGATTAATTTTGAATTTTTGTCTGTTTCATATATAATAACCGAGCTGTTCCTGATAAGTGCTTACCTGATGATTCAGCATCAGGAGGTTCTTGTTTCCGATCTTCGTGCAAAGATACTTCTCACCCCTAAAACAGGCGTGACTACTTTTCAAAAGGATTCTCCGGAGTTTATCCGGCATTGTGAATTTATTGTTGAGCAGCTCCCGCGCCTGACCCCTTCCGAACTCGCAATTTATAATTGCTATCTTGCAGGAAAGACCACCAAAGAAGTTCTGCAAGAAATGAACATAGGGGAAAACACACTGAAATTTCATAATAAAAACCTTTACGGCAAGCTTGGTGTTTCATCCCGAAAACAATTGCTTGAGTATGCTAAAGCGATAAATGAATCAAAGCCCAGATAACATTTTAAAAAAAATAGGCTCTATAATAAAAGTTGGGGTAACCAAGTAGAGCCTACGAAAAATAATTAAAAAAAGTAGAGCATATTTGGAAGAAATCCGTTAAAATGGAAATGACCAGTAACCATGAACGGAGGACTCAA
>SVLF01000002.1 GCA_015068085.1 Oscillospiraceae bacterium | reverse complement strand
AAGAAAGGTGAAAAGACACAATGGCAAATTCTAAGGCAACAAAAAAAGCATTGTTTATGAGCATGCTCTCATTGCTTCTCTGCTTTACAATGCTTATGGGTGCAACCTTTGCATGGTTCACCGACACGGTAACAAGTAAGAATAACATCATCAAATCCGGTACGCTTGATGTAGAGATGTACTGGGCTGATGGAACAAAAGCAGTTCCGACTGTTGATACAGATTGGACAGATGCATCAACAGGTGCAATCTTCGATCACAAACTTTGGGAACCGGGCTATGTTGATGTAAAGCACATCAAGATTGCAAACGTAGGTTCTCTTGCACTCAAATATCAGCTTACAATTACTGCTAATGGTGAACTTGATGCTTCCGGAGTACAGCTTGCAGACGTAATTGACGTTTACTATCTTGATCCGGCAGATCAGGTACCGGGCAGAAGCGCTCTTACTGACGACAAGAAGCTTGGAACACTTTCACAGGTTCTTGGAAATCTTGCAACCACTGCATATGGTGAGCTTACTGCGGGTGAAGCGCATACTGTAACTCTCGCACTCAAGATGCAGGAGAGTGCAACAAACGAGTATCAGGATAAGTCCTTCGGAACAGACTTCTCTGTTGTATTGATGGCAACTCAGCTTGACTCAGAGTTTGACAGCTTCGATAATAAGTATGACGAAATCCCGGTTCCTGAAAAGCACGAAGTAGTCATTGATGGAAATACATATTACCAGCTCTCGAACGGCGATTTTGTACTTGCGAGTGTTCCGTATGGTAACGTTGGAGCAACATTTACTGTACCGGAGGATGTAACAATTCTTGGACAGGGAGATGTTTATGAGGGTGCTGTTCCGGTATTTAGCAAGTCTTCTCCGATTGAAACCATTACTTTACCTGAAGGTTTGAAAGAAATTAAGGCACGAGCAATTACTGGTGTAAAGACACTTACATCTATCAACTTCCCGACTACGCTTAAGGCAATTCGTGCGCAGGCGTTGAGACAGACCGGTATGGATGAGCTTAACATTCCTGCTAACGTAGAATTCATCGGCGATGGCGCATTCAGAGATATGGCTAACCTGACAACTGTTACAGTTAAAGGCAACGTGGCTTTCGAAAATTACGCTTTCCGCTCCTGCCCGAACCTTACCAGCATCTACCTCTTGGGTGATGACGTAACCTTCAGCGGTAGCCAGTTTGCAACTCATTCCGACAACGGCGATGCCACAGGCATGACCATTTATGTTAAGAATGCTACTGTAGCTGCAAGAGTTTACGCTGCTCAGACTTCTGCTTATGGCTACGAAGTAAAGATCCTTGGCACTGCTGCAGACGGCAGCGATGCACAGGAGGTTTCTCAGGTAAAGAATAATACAGAGCTTGATACTGCAATTTCCGGTGGAACATCTACAGTGGTTTTAGGTAATGGCAATTATATCATCCCTGATTCTGCTAAGGGGAAAACTCTGACAATCGTAGGTAATGGCAATACTGTTGTAGCAACTCAGGATGATGGATCTTATGAGGGCTGCGACTATAGCCTTGATGGTGCAACAGTAACATTTGAAGGCGTAACTATTAACACGGATAGCACTACATACACAGGATATGCACGTTGCAAAGGAACCTACAATAACTGTACCATTAACGGTACTTATACATTGTATGACGAAAGCGTATTCAACAACTGCAAATTCAATGTTACCGGTGATGTTTACAACATTTGGACATGGGGAGCACCTACAGCAGAATTCAACGATTGCACATTCAACAACGATGGCAAGGCGGTTTTACTGTATGGCACAGTTAACACCAAGTTGACAATGAACAGCTGCATATTCAATGACAAGGGCGGTTTGACTGATTTGAAGGCTGCTATTGAAATCGGCGACGATTATGGTAAATCATATGAGTTGATCGTTAACAACGCTACTGTAAATGGTTATGAAATCAATGATAAGGGCATCAATACCGGTACTACATTGTGGGCAAATAAGAACTCTATGAGTACCGATAAGCTCAATGTTGTCGTTGACGGCGTGGACGTTTACTAAATCAAAAATCTTCCAACGTGAAGAATTTTTCCAAATCACAACAACACAAAGCAGGAGACGGATGTGGGCGTCCGTCTCCTGTTTCTCTATACACATTGCAAACCACCTCCGTACCGGTATTGACCGCCGCCTATAAGCGCAAGCGGTTATAAATTACAGCGAAATTGCGGCAAAGGCTTCTCGTGCAAAACGAAGTTTTGTTATAGAAGAAGTCTTCGCGATGAGCGCGATAATTTATCCGGTGCGCGCCGAGCGGCGAAAAGCGTGGAGGGTATCAAAGGGAACTGAGCAAAGTTCCCTTTGAGATATGACCTTGCGGACTTTCGCAGATAAAGCGGATTTTGAAAAACGCAAAACAACACAACACAAAATTACAGGAGACGGATGTGGGCGTCCGTCTCCTGTAATTTATTATATTCTTCTTTCGATTTGCAAAGTATCAATCAGTGCATCTTGCAGAACTCTTGATACATTTATTCCGGCAGAATCTGCGGCATAATTCAACCAGCTTGGAAGAGAAACATTCCTGCGAACGGGTTTTGTATCGACCTTTTTGCGGTACTCAGAAATATCTGTGTCCACGATAGAAATGAAGCTGTTTCCGCAAGCGGCGAATATACCGCGTGTTACATCTATGTCTTCAATCTTTGAAGGAACGGGAACCGGTTCATTGTTGTCCTCGAGAGAAACAATAGTTATAGAAATGGCATCGCGCGCCATATCAAATGCATTTTCCATATCAGTGCTCTGAGTCAAGATTTCAAGGTCGGGAACTTCAATAAGATAGCCGTCGTTTGTTTTTGTGAAAATTACCGGATACATTTTTTTCATAATCACATACCCCACTTTCTTAATATTGCTTTGGCGAGAATTTCGTTGATTTCTTTATGCCTCGGTACCTTTTCGATGTCAGAACCTCTTCTGTATATATCATGATTGCCACCGTGGCGTTCAAATTCAAAACCAACAGATTCGAGTTTTTTAATAAGATCGCGAGCCTTCATTAGTATCATCCTCTATATTATATATTATACACAAAAAATACACAATGTCAATGTTTTATTTTCTTCTTCCAAAAGTCCCGGTATACAATCACCTCAGCAACGAGACACATTATCGCGGCGGCAAACGCATCAAGAACGGAGTGCTGCTTTATAAATGCAGTTGAAAGGCAAACGAGAATTACAAAAATAACCACAAAGCTTTTCCACAAAACGCTCGAGCTCTTTTCTTTAAGCCATACAGACGCAATGGCGATTGAATATCCCACATGGAGCGATGGGAAAACATTGGTGTTCGTATCGGCGGCATAGAGAACGCCGACAAGGCGGGAAAATATATTGTCACGCGGGAACGCATCGGGGCGCAGAAGCTGTATGCTTGGATAGAGAATGTATATCGCCATAGCAACAACCTGCGTGAAGATTATGTACTTCTGGAGATGCGTAAAGCTTTCAACATTATAGAAAAGAAAATACAGAAGCGAGCCGAAAACGAGAAAATACCATCCGACATAAGGAATAACAAAATATTCGCAGAACGGAATCATATCGTCAAGGCGAGAGTGTATAATATGGCAGCTTTCAATTGGGATAAGGCGCTCTGTGAGAAAATACATAACAAAATATACAACCCACCCGATAAGTAATTTAAGATGCGAAAACTCGGGTGAATTTATTTTTGAAAGGCGAAAATTTCTGTAATCAACAGCTGGTTTCTTCATTGCAGGGGGCCTCCGGTAGTCTGTTCTTGGGATAAAGCTTTTTCGGGATGTTCCGATACGGCACAACGGTGTGCGGCGGAAGATTCACGGCAATATCCGTTATCGCATCGGCAAGCTGCCGGCAAAGCTTCTTCCGCTCGTCGGCGATGTCGTTATTTGCATTAAAACGCACAGGCTTTCCGAGATAAACGCTTTTAAGCTTTGGTGCAACATACATCGGCACAAATAAAACCTCTTTGCCCGTTCTCTTATGGTAAAGGCGCGCAACGTCGATAAAGTTTTCCTGAAATTCGTATACGATGTTGTTATATTTTACGTCATGCTCCGGAAAAATGACAATGCTTTCTCCGTTTTTAAGACACGCCGCGGTTTCTTTGAACGTGGAGAGAATTCGCGCGTCACGGTGAACGGCGATGGTGTGCGCATTGTTGAAGATAAGAACGGAAAGCGGAGCGATTATATATGACAGGAGTCTGAAAAACGGATGAAGATACCGCGGCTTTTGTGACCAGAAATCCGAAAATGCGTAGCCGGGAACCTCGGAAAGGCTCATCATCTGCCCGGCGCACCATATCCTGCGCGGAAAGGGAAGATACAGCTCGCTGACAATGGGCCCGTGAAGCTGGGTGTGGTTGCCGACGATTATCACCGGTTCATCCGGCAGATTTTCAATTCCCGAGACGGTTGTTTTGGGATATATCACTTTCACAAGCCATCTGACAGCGCGATAAAGCCGTGGGCAGGGCTTTTTCTTACTTTGCATACAAATTATCTCCTGTGTGAAAAATCAATATATATGATACCACAAAAAAACAAAAAACGCAAATGTCCGACAGCATATTTTTTTGCCTGAAAAACAGATTATTGTTTGACATTGCGGTGTGTATGGGTGTATAATGATATTTGTATAATAATGTATAAAAACATATTTCATATATCGGAGGTTAAAGACAATGAAGTACATGGGACTAAATGAACTTCGCGAGAAGTATCTCTCGTTTTTTGAGAGCAAGGGGCATCTTCGCCTTAAGAGCTTCCCGCTGCTCCCGCAGGGCGATAATTCGCTGCTGCTTATAAATTCGGGTATGGCACCGATGAAGCCGTTCTTCTCGGGTGAGGCAACCCCGCCGCGCACTCGTGTAACAACGTGCCAGAAGTGCATCCGTACACCGGATATCGAGCGCGTAGGAAAAACATCACGCCACGGTACGTTCTTTGAAATGCTCGGAAACTTCTCTTTCGGCGATTATTTCAAGGCAGACGCAACAAAGTGGGCGTGGGAGTTTGTAACAGAGGTGCTTGAAATTCCGAAGGACAAGCTCTATGTTTCTGTATATCTTGATGACGATGAAACCTATAATATGTGGGTGAATGAGCATGGCGTTGACCCGTCTCATATGGTTCGCCTCGGCAAGGAGGATAACTTCTGGGAAATCGGCGCAGGTCCGTGCGGTCCGTGCTCGGAAATCTATTTTGACCGCGGTCCGGAAAACGGATGCGGTTCGCCTGACTGTAAGGTGGGCTGTGATTGCGACCGCTACGTTGAGTTCTGGAACCTCGTTTTCACTCAGTTCAATAACGATGGTAACAACAACTACACAGAGCTTAAGCAGAAGAATATCGACACAGGTATGGGGCTTGAGCGTCTCGCCTGCATTATGCAGGGCGTTCCGTCACTCTTTGATGTTGACACCGTAAGAAACGTTACTGCGCATATCTCCCGCATTGCAAATGCACACTATGGCGAAAATGATAAGACGGACGTTTCGCTCCGTATTATCACTGACCATATCCGTTCTACTACGATGATGGTATGCGACGGTGTTATGCCGTCTAACGAAGGCCGAGGTTATGTTCTCCGCCGTCTTCTCCGCCGCGCTGCACGCCATGGCCGTCTCCTCGGTATCAAGGGAACCTTCCTCCACGATGTGTGCGATACCGTTATTCATGAAAGCTGTGGCGCATATCCGGAGCTTTCCGAGAAGGCAGAATACATCAAAAAGGTTATCACGATGGAAGAAGAGAGCTTTAACCGCACGATTGATGCCGGTCTCTCTATCCTTGAAGATATGATTGCAAAGCTTGAAAAGGACGGCGGAAAGGTTCTTTCCGGCGACGATGCATTCAAGCTTGCAGATACATTCGGCTTCCCGATTGACCTCACGGAAGAAATTCTTGAGGAAAAGGGAATAAGCGTTGACCGCGAGCGCTTTGATGCTTGCCTTAACGAGCAGAGAGAGCGCGCACGTGCCGCTCAGGCAGCACTCGGCGACTTCGCATGGGAAAAGCTTGACCTCGGGATTGATAAGAGCGTTAAGACAGAGTTTGTAGGCTACAGCTCGCTTTCCGGTGAGGGCAAGGTTCTTGCTCTTGTTTCCGGCGGCGCAGTTGTTGAAGCTGCAAACGCAGGCGACGCGGTAGAGCTTGTTCTTGACAGCACACCGTTTTATGCAGAAAGCGGCGGTCAGCTTGCAGATGAGGGTACAATAAAGACAGAAACCGGCACAGTTAAAATAAACAACGTAAAGAAAACAAAGGATGGCAAGTTCCTCCACATCGGAGAGGTGACGGAAGGCAGCATTGCAAAGGGCGATGCAGTTAAGTCCGAAGTTTGCGCACTTCGCCGTGCGGCAACCGAGCGTGCTCACTCTGCAACCCACCTTCTCCAGAAGGCACTTCGCAACGCTCTCGGCACCCATGTCGAGCAGGCAGGCTCTCTTGTCGGACCGGACAGCGTCCGTTTTGACTTTACTCATTTCTCACCGATGACTGCAGAAGAGATTGCCAAGGTTGAGGTTGAAGTAAACGCAAATATCCTTGCAGGACTTGAGGTTCTTGTCCGTGAAATGCCGATTGAAGAGGCAAAGAAGCTCGGCGCAATGGCTCTCTTCGGTGAAAAGTATGGCGATACCGTCCGTGTTGTAACGATGGGCGATTATTCTCTTGAGCTTTGCGGTGGTACGCACCTTGACAACACTGCAAAGGCAGGTCTCTTTAAGATAACAAGCGAATCAAGCGTCGCTGCAGGTGTACGCCGTATTGAGGCTATTACCGGTATGGGTGTGCTTGCAAAGGTCGCAGAGCTTGAAGGAACAATAACCTCCGTTGCAGAGGCACTTAAGTCTGCACCGAAGGAAGTTGTAATCAAGGCAGGTAATGCAACAGAGGAAATTAAGGCTCTCAAGAACGAGCTTTCGTCGATGAAGTCTAAGATGGCTCGCCTTGATGCGGCAGAGTTTATTGCAGATGCAGAGGATATAAACGGAATCAAGTTCGTTGCAAAGGTCGTGAAGAATGCTGACGGAAACGGACTCCGTGCAATCTGCGATGAGATGCGTGATCTTGATGCATCCGTTGCGGCTGTTCTTGCAAGCGTAAACGGCGAGAAGATTGTATTCACCGCAACCTGCGGTAAGGATGTAGTTGCACGCGGCTTAAAAGCGGGCGACGTAGTTCGCGAAGCTGCAAAAACTGCAGGCGGCAACGGCGGCGGTAAGCCTGATTTTGCTATGGCAGGCGGCAATGACGTTTCAAAGCTCGATGCGGCACTCTTGGCAGCACGCGAAGTCGTATCTGCAAAGGCATAGGAGGAAGAAAAAATGTCCGATTGCTTGTTTTGTAAAATAATTGCCGGTGAAATTCCGTCAACAAAGGTGTATGAGGATGAGCTTGTTCTAGCGTTCCGTGACATTGCGCCGCAGGCACCGACTCATATTCTCGTTATCCCGAAGGAGCATATTGCTTCCGTTGCGGAGATAAATGAAAAAAATTCTGCTGTTGTTTCCCATATCTTTGAGGTAATCGCAAAGATAGCGAAGGATGAAAAGCTGGATGGCGGCTACCGCGTTGTTTCAAACTGCGGTGACGATGCAGGGCAGACTGTGCATCATCTCCATTTCCATATCCTCGGCGGGAAAAAGCTAAATGTAGAAATGGCGTAAAAGTAAATGGGGCTATGACAAAATGTGTTTTTTGCCATAGCCTTTATTGCAATATAAAAAAACTGTAAAACCGGAGGAAAATGTATGAAAAATGTGTTTAAACTTTACACGCAATCACCGCTTATATTAAGGATAGCGATAGGTCTCATTATCGGTGCAGTGCTCGGGCTTTGGGTGCCGGGGGCATCGTTTGTCGGAATTTTCGGCGAAATCTTCGTTGGTGCGCTTAAGGCTATTGCGCCGATACTCGTATTTGTTCTCGTTATTTCATCCCTCGCAAGCGCGGGAAAGGGAATAGGCAAGCGCTTTGGAACCGTAATTATGTTTTATATGATAAGTACGCTTCTTGCGGCAATGCTTGCGGTTGTTGCAAGCTATATTTTCCCGGTTACCGTTCCGCTTACGGACGCCGCAACGCAAAGCGCACCGGCAGGACTCGGTGAAGTTTTCCGCACGCTTCTCGGGAATATGGTTATGAACCCGGTCACCGCGCTTTCTCAGGGTAACTATATCGGTATTCTCACATGGGCGGTTATCTTAGGGCTTGCTCTGCGTATGGGCGCTGGAGAAAAAACAAAGGAAATTTTTGCTGATATTTCAAATGCTGTTTCAAAAACGGTTGCATGGGTTATCCAGCTTGCACCGTTCGGTATTATGGGACTTGTTTTTTCGTCCGTTAACGAATATGGGCTTGACATCTTCACACAGTATGGAAAGCTCCTTTTAGTGCTTGTGGGATGTATGCTTGCAATGGCACTTATCGTGTCTCCTGCAATTGTGGGAATTGCGCTTCGCCGCAACCCGTATCCGCTTGTGCTGCGTTGCCTGCGTGAGTCCGGCATAACCGCGTTTTTCACAAGAAGCTCCGCGGCAAACATTCCGGTTAATATGGCTCTTTGCGAAAAGCTCGGTCTTGACCGCGAGTATTATTCCGTATCCATCCCTCTTGGCGCAACGATAAATATGGACGGTGCGGCTATAACCATAACCGTAATGTCCCTTGCGGCGGCATTCTCGCAGGGAATAGAGGTAAATATTCTCATTGCGATTATCTTAAGCTTCGTTGCAACGCTCGGTGCGTGCGGCGCGTCCGGTGTTGCGGGCGGGTCACTGCTGCTTATTCCGATGGCATGCTCGCTTCTTGGTGTAGGGCAGGATGTTGCAATGCAGATGGTCGGCGTAGGTTTTATCATCGGCGTTGTACAGGACTCTCTTGAAACTGCGCTCAATTCCTCGAGCGACGTGCTGTTCTGCGCTACGGCAGAATATCTCGAATGGAAAAAGCAAGGCAAAGAAATAAAGTTTTAGAAAGAAAATATAAGAAGGGGCTGTTTTACTACAGCTCCCTCATTTATTCTGTACGTATTTGTTGTTTTTATAGTTTGTTTGTGTTATACTGATAATAAATAATCCAAAGATTCAAAAGGTAAGGTGTTTATCATGAAATTAACTTCTCAAAGTAGTCTGACGGTTGTAATTCCGGAAAAGGCAACCTCTCGTGAGCTTTTTGCGGCACAAGAGCTTGAAAAGTACCTGAAAATCATATTTAAGGGTATAAGTGTAAGCATAGTGACTGACAACAATGATGTATCCGGTGACCGAATCATGATCGGAGGTCCGGAGCGGAACATAAAGACAGCAGAATATATTTCAGAAGCAGATTTTGATGCTGTCGTTCCGGGTCCTGAGGGAATGTACATTCGTGCCTTTGATGATGACGTAATCATTTGCGCAGGAAGCAGTAAGCACGTCAACGAATGTGAGCGAGGAACGGTTTATGCAGTGTATGAATTGCTTGAGCGCTATCTTGGTTGCAGCTTCTCCGCGTATGTAAATCCCGATATCGCCGGCGGAGAGTATATTCCGCAGCATGATGAAGTTGATTTGGATGGCATCGAGTATATAAAGGCAATGGCAGATAATACATACAGAACGGCTATCGCCGAATATCACGGCAGAAAAATAGAAAATGTACTCAACCGCTCATTTATAGATTGGCTTGCAAAGAACAGATATAACCGTATTCTTACGTGGATGAAGGTGTATGAAAGATATAAGGAAGAAGGTCTTATTGAAGAAATCGAGCGCCGCGGAATCCGCCTGACAGTAGGTCACCACGATGCAATCCCGATGTTCCTTCCGCAGAGAGGAAATGAATATTTCCCTGAGCATTACTACGAAACCCATCCGGAGTATTATAAACTTACGGAAGAGGGGACTCGCTTTGAAGTTACAGACCACTTTGGCTCGTGGATACTCTGTAGCCGTAATCCCGATGTCGTTCGCGTGATTGCGGATAATATCGTAAGCTGGATTGAGGAAAATCCTACGGTAGATACAATCGCCCTGTGGCCGCTTGACGGAAACAGACCGCTTTGCATATGCCCCGAGTGCAGTAAACATTCAGACATTGAAAACTATGTCTACGCGCAGAACGCAATTGCAAAGATTATCGGAGAAAAGCATCCGGAGATAAAAATTGATATGCTGGCATATTCCAATCTGTTTGACTGTCCGGATAATCTTGAGCTTGAGCCGAATTTGTTTATTGACGAAGCATTGACATCCGCGACATTGAGACTGCGTACAATCGGAAAGCCTGACGGAAGCTGTATTACGGAAACTCCGTATGAGGATAACCTCTTAAAGTGGAAAAAGGCCGGTGCAACGGTAGTGTACTATGACTATCTTATGGGAACCCACTCCTGCAGACAGCGCTATATCCCTGCGGCAGATGAACAGCAGAGCAACTGGAAACGCTGTATGGAGGTAGGGATTGCCGGATACGGAACACAGATAGAATACTTCAATTTCTGGAATCATATCTTCAATTTCTATACCTTTGCAAGAACAGGCTACGATGCATCGCTTTCTATGGAAGATAATCTTTCTTCGTTCACAAAAATGTTCGGAGAAGGAGCATCATATATAGCCGAGATTATCCGTATGGCAGAAGCGTGCCTTGACGGTCAGGTTAAGATAGATAAAGCCGGGCTTTATCTTATGGATAACATAGACAAAGACAAGGTGTATAACCTGTTCGACAAAGCATTTGATGCGGCAACAACATCTGCGGCAAGAAACAATATCCGTATGATGCGTATGGGCTTCCGCTATTCCGATGTGGAATGTGTATACACTCTTCTCGGCAGGGATGATTTCTTCCGCTATGTGCCGTATGAAGAATGTGAAGACCCGGACGGTGAGCTTCATTATATGAGTCATAATTTCGACAGCAGCCGCTGGAATGATCCCGGTTTTGGAATTATGCTCCCGCTGGATTGCAAAAAGCAGGCAGAGTTTGCGCCGGATCACTGGTATGAGTTCGAGGACAAATGAGTCCGGTATTCTCAATCAGTTTCGTTTCCGATAGTATTTAAGAACTGCATATGCAGATATGTAACCCCCGGATGGGAACAATACGTTCCTGTTCGGGGGATTCGGGTGCGAAAACAAAAAGCCTTGAAAACATAACGTTTTCAAGGCTTTTGGAGCTGTTAGGCGGATTTGAACCGCCGACCTCATCCTTACCAATCGAAAATTCTATTTATTACATTAGATTAACTGAATTTAAATCGAATTATGTTGAGTTGGGAAACCTAGCATTTAAGCGGGTTCAAAGAGGTTGTAAGTCTTGAAAATCGCATCGGAACAGCATTTCTTTTTCGGGAAATCGGATAGAAAAAGTGTTAGAAGAAGGGTAGTCCACCAAATTTGATGTATCTTTAATTGAGTATTTAACGATGTTGAATATTGAATTGATTATACATCATCATACTGCATTTTTTAATATTAAAACGAACAATGATTTCAAGAAAACACATACTATTAAGCAAGCAAAAAACGGCTTAATTACTATGTTTTTCAAAGTCAATTTTGCCTAAAACCATTCGCGGGTGAGTTCGACAAAACTAAGGTTTATCGCCGATTTTATAACTTTTTCAAATTAAAAGAATTGCACCTTGTTTAACTTCAAAGTGCAATTTTTCTATATTTTATGCTATTTTGTCGAAATTAATAGTAAATTGCAAAGTGGAAGCAATCACTTTCCTTACCAACAAATGTACAGTTACACTCTTTCCCTTTGTATCCAATAGGAGTAATTTGAAGTCGTTGATAAGCTATCTCATAGTTGTACTCTAAGTCTGCTGTTCTTGTAGGGAGCTGTGGTCTTATAAGAAAAGGGAAAAAGCACAACTTACTTTCATTTACAAGTGGCTTACCTCCCTTGCCTTCCCCTAACTGAATTATCTTAGAAAAAGAGTCAACGCAATTAAACCACGCTATTATAAACGCTGACTTTCCTTTATTATCGTTGTTGATCTCACTTAGCAACCAATTAAAATCGTACTGTATTTCCTTCCACCCTTTGCTGCACGAATACGTTCCTGATTGGGTTCTCCAGCTGCGCAAATACTTTAGTTCTATCTTAAAGCGTTTATTCTCAATGAAAATATCATGATTAGTTTTACCCGAATCATCACTATCTTCTGTCTTAGTTGTATACCTTGCCATGTTTTTAAACGGATACCCAACTCTCATCATCATATCAGTTTCACTGAAACTTTTATCTGCAACTTTTTTCATTTCATCTGCAGAACAGTTTTTATAAGCTATATTCAATTCGTCAATGATAAGACTACAATTAGGAATAAGATACTGCTCTATTGTCAATTCCAAGTAGAACACTCCTGATGGTTATATATTTACATTTATTGTGTCCTACTTTTTAAAAAAATATACAAATTATGCCAATTATTTCATGCATCTTTTTGCCCGTATCAATGTACTTTTGCTTATCCCGGTCATATTTTCCACTTCTTTATAGGTATGACTCTCTAATAACTGCATAGCAAGTCTAATTTGTTCACTATTAAACTTTTTAGGTCTACCTTCTTTAAAGTTGGGGTTTTGCTTCGCTATTGCTTTGCCCGACTGAGTACGCTCAATAATCATTGATCTTTCGAATTCTGCAAACGCTAACAGGTTTGTAACTATCAGCCTTCCCATAGGGGTGTCTTCTATAAGCCCCATGTTAAGGATATGAATCCGCACACCTTTACTCATGAGGTTGTCTATATAGGTCAATCCCTCTTTTGTCGTTCTGCAAAATCGGTCAAGCTTTGTTACCACAAGAATATCTCCGGTACACATCTTTTCTAGTAGCGCGTTAAATAAAGGGCGTTCCTTTGCTCCTGAATAGCTCTCTATGATAATTTCCGATTCTGAATATCTTCCTTTAATGCTTTGGGTTTGTTCTTCTATGCTGTTGCCGTCTAATTGTCCTTTGGTGCTTACTCTGCAATACCCATATATCACGAAAATGACCTCTCTTCATAAGTTACTTTTGACACCCAGTTTTGACACCGTTCAAACACGCATGGATTCATACGGTTGATAAAAGTGTAAATTCTTTCAAGTTTTGACACTGTTAGTTTTCAAGTATTGGGCGGTTGTTACACCGCCCTTTTTTCGTTAGTGGTTTGCACCTTGTACTTTTCTATCAAAAGCTCCGCGCAAATCTTTTTCCAGTGCGTTGATTTTTGCTTCAGCTATATCGCTATACTCTCTGAGTATGTATGCGACGTTTAAAAGCGTATCATTTGTAAATGCGCTTCCTTCCACAGAAAGTGCTTCTACTAATATATCAGCAATTGAACGGACTTTTGCAAATACATTGCCACAATCTTCTGTTTCTTCGGCTAATTGAAATAACGATTTATTATTTTCCATCTGTTTCATCCTTTTTTTGTTGACACATAATTTCTTCCCATCTCTTATACTGCTCTGTTTGTAATATTTCCGGCTGAGTGAAAAGCATAAGATGCATCAGCTCGGCAACTTGTTCCATATTAAAAAACTTTGCACCGTCTGTTACTCTTGCTGCTATGTAGGAGAGTGCAGATTCCTCTCGTGGAGTTATTTGTAGCTTTTCGTCGTTGACTTCTCTTAGCCAGTTTAAATAAACCTCATGGCTGTAATTCAACATAAGCACATGTTTTACTGCTTCGGATAAAATTTGTTGTTCGGTGCACTTATTGGGTGCCGGGACAACCAACTTTTTCAAATCCCATGTCCCTGTGTCTTTTGTTTCGTCGAAGTAGAGATTGATTCCTAAGCTTTTCAACGTTTTTAAGTCTTCTCCGAACTCTAAGCATTTCAATTTCCATATATACTTTTTGGTGAGTCGTTTGTTGCGCCGCTCGGTTTTACTCTTTTTCTTTGTTGTTCCCAATCGATCAATTTCTTTATTTGTCTGAGCCAGTTCTTTAACTAATCTGTCAGCCCTTTCAAGATATATCTTTCTCAACTCCGCTTTTTGCTTATTGGGCATCTTAAACATCCTTTTCTCCTTTATGCATATAATTTATTATGTATTGTCGCTGTCTGGAAACGCATCAGCTCGGCAACTGTTTTACAGTCGGGTATCTTGATATTACGGATTCCAAAATCCTTCAGTATTCGCCTCGTAGCCTTAATGTCTGACGTTGTAGGTCTTGAATTTGCCTGGTGCTGTGTCATAGTAAGCATGGCATCCATTGAACTCATCTGCAAGCCCTCCTTTCTAGTAATTTAAGACTTTTGATTCCGTAAGAGATAAGTAACCACGCGACAGCGAATTGCCTGATTATTTCTCTCATAGTGATGCTTCCGCAGTCTGATGCTCCGGCTGTCCCGAATAACAGCAGAACTCCTGCACCGATAAACAGATAATATATAAACCTCATTTTGAATGTCCTTTCTTTTGTATAGTGCGGTTTTTCTGCAGAACCGCAAAACTGCCTATATTTAATACTCCGATGGAAACAAAACAGTTGTTGCCGATCTATCTGCTTCTGTTATAATCCATATTTTTCCGCGGACTGTCGGATATGCTCCGACTATTCGCAAACCGTTTTCAAGCGCAAAGGCATTTTTCTGTGCATCTTCTTTTACGACGTCGCCCCAATCACCGGTAATAAAACGCCTTATGGCATCGACTACGTCATATGAAAAACGCTCATCTTGTTCCATTGCCTTTGATACCCCGCAGGTAGCTGTTAATTTTCCAAGTTCAAACATATTTAAATCTCCAATCTTTATCTTTGTGTGTGGGCGGGTGGTGTTCCCGCCCTTTCAATTAGATAATTTCAAGCTTTAACTGTGGCTGACTTGTGACCATCTGAGAGCCGAATAAATCTCGTATCTCATCCAGCGTGAAAGTCTTATTATTACGCTTGCGGTAAGCCTCATCATGGAAATACCATGCTGTTTTGCTCTTACTAAAGCGGAATTTTAAGTGCTTCAGTGTTTCGCGGTGTGGATATGTATTTCCCGACACCCACAGCCAACTACCACATATTTCCACTTGCACACCTTCAAGAGAAATTAAGCGGTTTATAACCTCTCTGAACTCTTCCGGCGTTTCGTCTGTCGCTGTCTTTGCTGTGTATGTCTTGCCGTCTGATGTGCTGTGAATGTTCTTGAGCCGTTCAAAGAATTTATCATATTCGGCATTTATTTCTTTCATATGCTCTGCGTTGCCGCCTCTGTCGGGGTGATGCCTGAAAGCAAGCCGCTTGTATTGCTTTTTCAGCTCTTCGACTGTCTGCGGACTACTAAACCATGATACCAACATTTTTAATTACTCCTTTTTGTTTGACGTTTGGAGCGGTCAGTGATATAATAAATATGTAACCGCTCCTTTACTTGGTTTGTGTTACGTTGCCCTTATATAAGAGTTACCGCTCTTATAAGGGCATTTTTTATTAAGCTATTGAAAATCTTTTGAATGTAGTTGTCTTTGTGAACTGTTCATATAAATCTGCGTATTTGCTTTTAAATGCTGTACTGTCAAATCTCGTTGATGTCACCTGCTTATATCGGACTTTATACTCATTTGTTGAAATCTCATCAACCTGCCGAAGCTCCATTTCTCGCTTAAGCTCATCTTTTATGGCTTCTTGCTCGGCTTCAATCTCTTCAGCCATTCTCGTGAGTTCTTTTAATTCTCTGATTTTCTCGTTGATGTTCTGTGTTGTCATTTGTGAACAACTCCTTTAAATATTATTTGCTCTCGGGTGTTGCCCTTTGAGCTTGATATAAGTATACACCTATTTTGAGTGTATTTCAATTGACGGATTGCACAAAGTACACACTTATTTCTTGTGTATATTGTACACTTAACATAAGTGTATGCAAAAATGGTGCTTATTGACATAAAAAGAATTGTTTGATATAATCACTTAAAAGAGGTGTATAACTTGATAAAATATAAAGTTGATGTTTTGGAGAAATTAAAAGAAAAAAATTTTTCAGCATATGTATTGCGAAAAGAAAAATTAATAGGGGAAGCAATGATACAAAAAATAAGAGCTAAAGATTTACCGTCATGGAAAACGCTTGATACTATATGCAGATTGCTAGCTTGCGACGTCGGAGACATTCTTGAATACATCCCAGACGACAAAGAAAAAACGCAATCCTAAAACCTAACAGAGCGGGCGTTCTAATACCCGTATCAGGCGCAGAATTGCGTTTTTAGAGTATATTATATTTAATATGTAAGTTTATGTGTTAGCGTGTGTTATGCCGAGGAAAAGCCAGTACAGGGCTGTGTTTACATTTATAAAACCGTCGTTCTCTCCGGATAACGGTATAGCAGTTCCATCCACACGTCGAGTCAAAAATTAGAACATCGAAGAAACAAAAAACACCCTCATCTAAATGAGAGTGTTACAATCCTATACAGTTAATATGACATTTTCCGTTTCCTTAAAATTAGGATGCACAAATAATGTTTTTTCTTCGCCACAGACCATTTTTGTTTTCTTAAGTACCTTCAGTCTGGTCTGATTTATGCAGTAATCTCTTACATCTTTGCTAAACACTGACTTGCAATAAAAACAGTTCTCTTCTTTATCAAGAAATAAGAATATGCCGTTTGAAAACTGTTCGCTGTACAAAAAATACACTGCTGTGATGGTCGAGTGAAAGGTAAGTCTGTTTGGCGAAAAATAGTAAAGCGTGAAATTCGATTCTAAAACATCACATATGTTAGTTACAGCTGAGAGCCTGTCCGATATTTTACCCCAGTTACTACTTTTTTCTATCAATCCGTCATCTAATTTTTGAGAGAGCAATGCCGGAATTAATTTATCCCCTCTATATTCATTTCTATGTAATTTGAAATCAACATCATCTGCATAATGAATACCGGAGAGATGGTCAAAATCGACATCACGAAATATGAGATTTATGTTTTTTAATTTTTTATTTTTGCCAAATGTTATACAGTAAGACGTATTTTGCAAACTGTTCCAGCATTTTGCAGCTTCTAAAAATAATCCCATTTCAAACTCCTCATAAGAAAAAGCCCCACAAAAGTGAGGCTTATCTTGATGCTTTCTTTCGGTTTAAAACCTATTCAGCCTGCGGTAGCACCGAACCCAAACCGACACTCCACAATTAACCGATGCTGAACCGGCTAACTGCTTCAACGTGACGATGAATAGTCAAAGCTATCATCTTCTATTGATATTGTAAACTAAAAATCCTTTTTTGTCAATAGTTTTGTGCAGATACTATCTTAATAAAGGATTTTGTTTACATTGCTATTATATGCAACTGTTAAATAAATAGACAAAGAATCTTTGAAGAGTATTTCAACCGGATAATATAATCTTAAATTTAGCACCCATTGGTTCGGGTGCTTTTTGTTCATAAAAGAATTTGAACAATTTTATTGACGGTGCGACAAATTTTTGATATAATGTTCATAATGTTTAATGAACGAAGAGGTGTTTGTAGTGGCAAAGTCAAATCTCAGCGGAGCTATATTAAATCTACATGGTGCATTTCAGTCGCTGGAGGATGAATTAAGAAGTTACGGTTATCAAGGAAAGCACACCCTTATTACAGAAGACAAAGACAGGCTAAAGGATATGATTGACAACATATATTGTTTAACAACTTTCATTAGAGGATTAGCTCAGCGAAGTGACTTGGTCAAAAAAGAAAATGAACACAAAACAGTGATTCAGCAACCTGAAATAGTCAAAAAAGAAAATGAACGATTTAAACAAATTGAGGAAATGGACTTCTCTGTTCGCACTCATAACTGCCTTAGACGAGCAGGAATAAATACAGTGGAGGATTTATTAAACAGAACAAAAAGCGATTTGATAAAGGTTCGCAATTTAGGTCAAAACTCATTTGAGGAAGTGATTTCAAAACTGAATGATATGGGTTTTTCCTTAAAACCAGACGAGATTGAGACACTTGAAAATACATTGTTATTAATGTCAAAGCAGGTTAGAGAACTAGAAAGGGAAAATTATTGTTTAAAGACTGAACTTTCAACTATAAAGAAAAAATATTCATCAATAGGCAGACCGGAAAAGTTTAATGAATCTCAAAAAAAGAAAATTATTGAGTTGAAGGATGCAGGGTATACTTTAGACAGGATAAAAGACGAAATGCAGTGCTCAAAAGGGCTTGTGCATAAAATATTAAGTGAATACAAAGGTTGATACTGATTAAAGTCATGATTAATTTCATGGCTTAAATTTTTTATTCATTTTTCAAAAAACACAATGAAATCATAATTTCAACACCAAATCCCCCGCGCAAATCTAAATTGATGAAAATTCGCTCAAAAATTTTTTTCAAACAGAGAATATAAGAGTAGGCAATAAATTTTGCTGAAATAATTCGAATGGAGCTTTGAGCGAATGACAAAAAATTACAACTCTGATTTACAGAGACAGGCAAAACAATTTATAAATGTAGGAACATTTGACAGAAGCATAAAAAATATTGATACAAGAGTCGAGTGTGTGCGTACATTATTAAACGAGCGGGAGGTATATGACTTCTTTAATGTGTGCGAGAAGGATGTTGACAAAAGAGCGATATTAGATAGGATTTCTTACGCTTACAAAAAAGAGCAAGGCGGTACAAAGATAGAATATAATTACCATCCGCTTGATCTTGCGGCTGATTACATACTGGCAATGGATGAATCCGGACTTACTCAAACTCGGGAAGCATTTGACGAAAGCCTCAATAGAACGGAAAAACATCAACACAACAAAAAAACTATAGAAGTGAGACCTATGAGTTACTACGAGCGGGATGATGAAGAAGGAAATACATATACCATTATCGAAAACGCCCTTCTTACGGATGATGTTTATTTTAGCGACGTAAATAGCAAAGAAGTTGTATCATTCCTAAACGGGTATGGTATTCGCGCAAAAGCAGAAGTAGATTTTCTACGCCTTAAGACAAGCGGTAAAACATCTAAAGAAATCAAGACAGAAATAGGACTAACCGAGAGCCAGCAAAGAACTATACTGAAAAATCTTGCAAAAATGATAACCGGGACAAAAATAATCGAAATACCATGCGACACTGAAAAAACATGTAAGTGTTGCGGTGAAGTCAAGCCATTAACTGAATTCGCAAAGGAAAAGAGAAACAAAGACGGGCGCAAAAATATTTGTAAAAAATGCGACGCGAAAAGAAAATCAAAATAATTACGGGAAATTTGACAAAAACATCAAAGTTGTGACCTATAGCAAGTGTAGGGATGAGTGTTAGTATACGACACTGCTGAAAGTAGTTTGCACCGTCGTAAGATGAGATGCATCCTTTCACATCTCTATTGAGATATAGAGGAGAGAGGTTACAGCTCCACTTGTAATATCGAATTCGATTGTGATATGTCTTCCCGCTTCTCTCCTCTTGCTATTTTTTCACCTGTTTAGTTAATAGGTAGAAAGATATAAATATGTAGAAAGGAGAACATCATGTTAAAAGAAAGAATAAAAACATTTCTTGAACTTACCGGCGCACCAATGACGAAGTTTTGCAGCAAAGCTGGGATTAGTCCAACAGCTATGTATCGTTACTTGAGTGATGATTTAAGATTGTCAGTCGAAACGGAAGATAGAATTAAATGTTATCTCGATATGCTAAAGCTTATTTAAAGAGAGAACAATATAAGGAGGTGTTCCCAATGGAGAGAACATAAAAGCAACCATACAACACGAATTAAACAAAGGAGAGGATTTTATATAACAAACGCAAATGCAAAAACCATAACGGTTATAGATGCCCTAATGGGTTCGGGGAAGACTCAGTGGAGCATACAGTACATCAACGAAAATCAATACGATAATATCTTATACATAACGCCATTCTTGAAAGAGGTAGACCGCATCATCACATCCACCAATAGAAGTTTCAAGCAGCCCTTAAACAAAGGAGAAGGCAAGCTTCAAAGCATCAATGACCTGTTAGAGGGGCAAGAAGACATAACTTGCACACACGAGCTTTTCAAACACCTGAACGAAGAAAGCAAACAACGCATTAAAGAAGGTCATTATACATTGATACTTGATGAAGTGCTTAATGTCATTGAGCCGTATGACGATGTTAAACAGAACGATATGGATTTGCTGAAAAACAGTGGATGCGTTACTGTTGATGATGAGGGGTACATTATTTGGAATGAGGACAAGAAAGATTATGATACAAAATATAATGAAATAAGAGACTTAGCGCAGAATAGAAGCTTGATTTACATTAATCAAAAGTTGCTCTTATGGAAATATCCACCTGATATATTCACTTTGTTTGATAAGATATATGTTCTTACATATTTATTTGAAGCAAGTATACTGAAACACTACTTTGATTTATATGAATTCCAGTATGAGAAAAAGAGTGTAATTAAAAAGGATGACAGTTATGCAATAGTTGATTATTTCGTGCCTGATACAACACAGTTTATAGAGAAAATCAACATATATGAAGGAAGCTTGAATGATAACTTCAATCAGAAATTAACATCACTTTCAAAAACATGGTTCAACGCAAAGACCAATACAAAAACTCAAATGAAAATCAAAAATAACATATATAACTATTTTCAAAATATAGTAAAAGCTCCTGCAAGTTCTATACTATGGACTACATTTAAAGCAGCTAAGTCGAAATTAAAAGGCAAAGGATATTCAAGCAAGTTCTTAGCCTGTAATTGTAGAGCAACTAATGAATACGATGAAACATATAATATTGCGTATTGCGTAAATATATATCTTCATCCGGCAGTAACTCAATTCTTTTATCGAAAAAACATCAATGTTGATGAAGACTTATATGCACTCTCAGAGATGCTTCAGTTTATATGGCGATCCGCAATTCGCAAAGGCGAAGAGATAAACATATACATACCATCAATAAGAATGAGAAATTTACTGATAAACTGGTTAAATATGTCGTTAAATAACCAAGCGCTGAAGGTAGCTTAGGAAATCGACCTTCCTAAACTTTTCAAAAAACATAGTAATCATGCGGTTTTCAAGAAATTTTTATTAAAGAGAAGAGGTATTAAAAATATGATAAAAATTAGATATAAATATTCACTTTAGCCTATCGGCTATATAGCAATCGGTTACTGCGTAACCTCATGCTTCTAACTCATTTTACTGGCGTAAAATTCGTTAGGAAAATAAATCTTTAATCTCATTTATGGGCTTGAGTTGCATAAGTCAACAGCTCAAGTACCGGGATTGAGTAAAAATAAATTTAAATATGAAGGAGTAATAAATTGGGAAGAGATAAAAAATTAACAGACCAAGAATATAAAGAGCTTTTTGATAAGTATAAAAATGATGTCTTACTCGAAAATGAATCAGCGAGGCAGATGATTAACCACAGGAGCCACTTATTCATTACTGATCGCGGTAGAGTACTGTCTGTGGGAACCAAAGGAATCAAAATTATGAAGCAGTCGCTCCGCGCTCAGACATACAGCAATGATAGTGAAGGCTTGAATGAGAAAAAGCACTGCATCTGCATTAATATTAGTGGCAAGAATAGAGTTTATGCGGTACACAGGCTTGTAGGAGAGTATTTCAGCGATAAGATAACTGCATTCGTGACAGACAACAACAAACCAACGGTGATTCATCATATTAAAAGCTATAATCCGGATTCAGAAGACAATAACGCAGTGGGCAATCTTCTGAGGATTAATCAAAACGTTCATGCTCTCTTGCATCGTTTTGCAAAGCTCGAAACTCTCACTGAGCGTGAAGAGTGTGCGAAAAAATTAGAGCTTGCAATCAACGGACGCAAGTGCGATATTTTTCTAAGCTTAAACGGAGATATGATTGGATTAATACCGATTAATAACGGAGTTGAAACTACTACACAATCTGCAACAGAATATCTAAAACAGAAAGGAATTATTTAATTATGAATAAAAATGAAAATGGAAAAAACACTGAACTAAAGCCTCTCGGCTGGCTTGTCATTCCTGATTTCCTATTCAATGAAGGAAGCGACAAAACAAATTGGATAAATCTTTATTACGACAACAATCTCAAGATTTACAAACCAAACACTTCTCAAAAGGATAAAGTATCAAGTGAAAGCACTGAGACAAAGCGAATGTCTTTCGGAGAGAAACTAAAATGGGTATTCAGCAACAAATAGATAAAATCGTGCGAAAGCACGACTTGCAATTAAGCGCAATGGCTAAAAAAATCATGATTGAAACAAGAGAAGAACTATTAAGAAGACTAAATGATGACTTTTATGGGACTTATTTGCCTTCAGATTATGAGCGCACATACGACCTTATATCTGCTGTTGATGGTCGCATAACCAAAAATGCCCTCTGCGACTATACCATTGAAGTTTTCTTCGATGAGACAAAAATTCATCCGAGAAGTCGAGCGGGATTTAGTGCCCATATGGGATTCGATGGCAAACCGTTTGTAAATGGAATAGTTGATGCGCTAGAGGATGGTTTTAAAAGCAAATATAACCCGCGGTACGGCGAAGAGTTTAAAATAATATCGAAAACGAAGAAAGACGCAGAGAAAATAGCCAATAAGCTATTAAAAAGTTATATAAAATGATTTTTAGGAGGAAAATATGGATAAGATTAATTATAAAAGAACAAGCCTTACAGAGCTTTATAAGCTCGCACTTATAGGGGCTGAGAATTGCACAGAGAAAAACGAAGACGGCATTACGGTTATAAACTCACTGAAGAAGCAGCTTTACATAAAGACAGTTGCAGTAGGTCGACTTCTTAAGGCTGTTGACATTAAGGAAGATGAGATGATGTCTATTTCTGATTTTGATAATTGCAATATTTCAGAAAGCAATGTAGGCACCGGGAAGAATCGCTTCATTGAGGATGTAAGGGTGTTCAAGGCTATGCTTGAAGATGAAATTAAGAATGTCATTACTCGTGAGAATGATATTATGGCTCGCATTAACGAGGCTATCAAGTCAGAAGTTACACCCGAGAACATTGAAAAATTGAATAAGAGCAAAGACGAGCTGATAGAAAAGCTTGATGAAATGAAGACCGAAGCATAAGAAAGGAGTGAGCCATGGGAGACGACATTATAAGGCTTCAATTAGTGCTGAATCCTCAGTCAGCTACTAATGTAGAAAATCAAGTCAGGAATATTATTAATCGGCTAAATAATCAACGCATTACACTGACATTCAATACGAACTCGGTAAACAATTGTATAGCGCAGTTAGAAAGGCTTGAGCAGACCGCGAGAAGAATTCAGAATTCCAATATTAATATTAACGCGAATTTAACTCAAAGCCAACAATCTTACCGTCTCGAAACAGAGCGCATCAGGGCGTTAAGTGAACAACAGCGAATAGCTCAACAGATCGCGGTAGAGCGGGAGCGGACTCTCCAAACAGAAAACCGTGCGGTGCAAGCATTGGCAACAGAAAACAGAACATTAACTGTCAATCGCAACATTACACAAGAGGTAAATGAAAATGTAAGGCACACTCACGAGCACCTTAGGAACGCGGGTAACGCGACTAACGATTTCGTTGCGGGGTTAGGGCGCGGACTACAATATATTATTCAGTACCGACTTCTTAACGAAACTATAAATAAAATCACTGAGGCATACCGGGAACTTAAGGCTGTTGACGATGCTATGGTTGGTTATCGTAAGGTTACTGGGGCAAGTAAAGAAGAAATAAAAACCATTACTGATGATGCCTTTAAGAGCGCTTCTAAATATGGGCGTTTGGCATCGGAATATGCAGAAAGCACAGAGCGATTCGCAAAAGCCGGATATGGAAATAACTCATCAGCATTGAGCGAACTTGCCCTTCTTTCCGAAAACACAGGAGATATCGAAAATGAACTTGCAAATGAGTTCATCGTCTCGTCAGATGCGGCATGGCAATTGAACGGAAATATTCAAGAACTTACAAAAATTCTTGATATGTTTAACGAATTGTCAAATCGCACAGCAACAGATGTTGAAAAACTCGCTTCAGGTGTAACTGTATCAGGTAGCATGTTTGCACAAGCCGGACTTTCAGCTCAAGACTATGCAGCTATCATCGGAACAGCCACTGCAAAGACTCAGCGAAGCGGTGAGGAAATGAGCCGTGCTTGGCGCACAATAATTATGAGCCTGTCACAAATTCGTGGTACCGATTTAGAGACCGGTGAAGTCATTGATGCGGACAAGCTTGCGAAGGCAGAGAAAACACTTAACTCAATCGGAATCCAAATTCGAGAAGTTGTAAATGGACAAAACGAACTCAGAAATCCAATGAGAGTTCTTGAAGATATAGCGGATAAATGGGAGAGTTTATCATCCATACAGCAGAGTGCATTGGCTGAGAGTATCAGCAATAAACGACAGTCGAATGCATTTATATCCGTAATTGAAAATTGGAATGATGTTAAAAAAGCGATAGAGATAACTGCAAATTCGAGCGGGAGCGCATTAAGAGAGAATGAGATATATCTTGATTCGTGGAGCGCAAAAAGCAAGCAGGTATCAGCAGAGTGGGCTGAGTACATAGCAAATATGTCTAACGTAGAGACCGTCAAGAACTCGTTAGACCTGTTAGTATCCGCTATAGACGCGATGGATTCGCCGACAGGTCGGCTAATTAGCCAAATAGTTCTCGTAAATACGGCTCTTGCGCTGACAGGAAGACTGTGGCGTGGAATTCGCGCTCGTTCAATCATAGCTGATACTCTCGCTGTCGGTGTCGCTGAAGGAAGTCTCGGCACTGCAATAGGACTTGTCACAGAGCAGTTGGGTAGACAAGCAATGGCTTGGATTTCCTCTCCGCTTGGAATGGCAACGGTGGTGGCATTAGGAATTTATGGTATAGTGAAAGCAGTCGATTACTTCACCGTATCACTTGAAGAATCCCGCGAAGCACTTTCTAATTTAAAGTCAGAGTATTCAAATATAAAATCCGAATTACAGGGATTGAATGACGAACTTCAAACCACCCGACAGAGACTTGCAGAACTTGAAAGCAAGGACAAGCTTACATTTACTGAGGGAGAGGAACTTGAAAAACTCCGCAAGCAGAATAACGAGCTTGAAAGACAAAAAGACCTGCTTGAAATGCAAGAGAAAATCAAATTGCGCGAGACTAACAAAGCCTTTGTTGAGACTATGAGCAAAGACGTTGATGTTTTTACCGAATATAGGAAAGATGCAGATGGTAACATATCTTTTGGAAATAGCACATCTGCGAGCGGGAGTGACACATCATATTCTGTAGCGACAGAAAAAGAGTTCATAGAACAGTCTTTTAAGGAAATTGAGCGACTTAGAAATGAATTATCAACTGCCTCAACCGAAAAAGAAAAAGAGAGAATTCAAAAGCAAATTAATGACCTTCAAGAGTATTACAACAAAAAGAACACCGAATGGCAGACCGATTCTGATGGTATTGAATATATAGCAAGTCCACAAACCGAAGATGAAAGAAAAGTCAATGAATGGCTTGACTTTATAAATGATTTCCAAGATAAAATGGCTATTGCTATGGGTGGTACAGATGCAAAAACAAACGCCTTTAACCGAATAGTCGACAATTGGCAGTTTGATGACGTTGTTCAGGGGTTGCAGGATTTAGGCAAGCAAGGTAAGGTTACGGCAGAAATGCTCAAAGACCCTGCATATAGTGGCTTTATTCAAAAACTCGTTGATATCGGATTCATTTCCGGGAAAACAGACGATGATTTGCTACAGGTAGCCAACGCCTTCAATGGAGTTGGTCAATCAGCACAAGATGCGAGAAAAGAGCTTACTAAATATGCAGAGGCGAAAAATGGTGTAATTGCAAAAAAGCTCAACACGGAATCCGATATACGGGCTTTGATAGCATTAGCCAACGCAGCAGGTGCAAGTGCGGACGCATTAAATCGTCTTGAGATAATGAGACAAAACCTATTGCCGGGAGCAAGTAAAGATGCAAAACGTCGTGGTAATTATATCAAGCGTACAATTGAAGATGGTACGTTTAATTGGGGCTTTACTCCGCTAAAGGCAGAAGATTACATAGACAATAGTGGCGGTAGTTCATCCGGTGATGTTTCTTCCAAATCCTCTACCGACAAAGATAAGCCCGACAAGGCAGATCCAACAGATGCGATAATCAATCGCATTGCATCCAATGTCGAAGCACTTGAAAGACAAGGCGAAATCATTGATAATCAGCTTGATATGGTCGATGCTGAAAAAGAGTATGACAAATATGTTGAACTCACAAATAAGGCTCTTGATAACCGGCTCAAGACCATAGAAGCAAGTAAGGTAGCTCAAAAAGAACTCAGCAAAGAGGCGCAGAAGATACGAGACAAGTATAAAGGTATAAACGTAGATTCATTCTTCCACGCTAACGGTGAGTTCACAGAGGCTTACAACAGGTATTACAATTCATTCACTTCTAAGGCAAAACAAGAAGCCTTTGAAGATGATATGAAGATGATACAGGAGTTCAAGAAGTCTTGGTTTGAATATTATGATGATATTATGGGTCTCGAAAAAGAAGTCTTTGACCTACGTAAAGATTTACAAGAGGCACACTATGACCATCTTTCAAATCTCATTGACCAACTTGAACGTCATGCAGAACTTCAGGAGAAACAGTCTGAGCAAGAAAAAGAATACTATGATTATCTCATAGAGAAAACTCAGGCTCTTCTCGACATCAAGAAGGCACAGTTCAGTCTTGAAAATAAACTCATATCTGCACAGCGAGAAGCGGAAAAGGCTCTTGCAACATCTAAGATAGGTTCTGAATATCTTGACGAAGAAACCCGCAAGCTTGTCTATAACGACGATGATTACGCGTTAGAAATGGACAAGATAAAAGAGATATCTGATTACGTCGAAGGGTTGACGGATGATTATATCTCCGACATCAATAGATTAGGTACTAACGAGATATATAAAGCCGAAGAGATTACCGCGCAGTATGAACGCAGACTTGCTATCAAAGAAAAAGAACTTGAGATTGTACAGGCAGAAGTTGACCTTCAGAAAAAGCAAGACGCATTCAATAATATTCTTGCAGAAAAGAACATCCGGCAGATAGTTGATGGAAAATGGGTGTGGACGCATGACACAGACCAGCTCCGTCAGGCAACTGAGGATTTAGCAGACGCAAAGGCTCAGGTGGAACAGCTTGAGCGCGAGAAGACGCAGTTAGAATACACCAACTCTTTAGAAGCTCGTATTGGTCGCTGGCAACTTGAACAAGAAGCTATTGACTTAGCGATGGAAGATCTTCATGATAAGATTGAAGACTTTTCTACGAAGGTTGAACTTCTTAAAGACCCGCTTGATAATTTCGCCGATATCGTAAATGAGCTGACTGCTGAATTAGGCAACATTAATATTGAAAGCTATACAAGTGGTGGTTCATCAAGTGGTTCGGGCTCTTCGTCTGGTTCTTCATCAAGTTCCGGTAGATGGGGCAGTGTAAATCCAAATGCTAATGTAGGTTCTGTTGTCCAGCAGATGATGAACAATTCTACTAAGTGGCACGTCTCGGACAGCACCACAAAGGCAGAACTTCACGCAACGAACCAAAAACTTGCGGCTTCAATCGGCGCAGACTACAATCCGTCCAATGGCAAGTATTATCAAAATGGTAAGCCTCTTTATGACAGTGGCGGTGTTCTTAAAGGTCTCGGAGGCATCAAGGCAACCGAAAAGGATGAGGCTGTTCTTTCTCCGAGCCTTACCGAAAAGATACTCACGCCCGAGAACAACCTTCTGTTTGATAGGTTTGCGAATAACCTTGAGACTATATTCAACGCGAATACTCTTAGACCATTGGCAGATATGTTCAATATCCCGAAGCCAAATGTAGGATTGTCTAAGAATATTTCCGATAGAGCTGTAACCAACAATTACAATATGAACGGCAATGTGAATATCACAGAATCAAATGATATTGAAGACACACTTAGAAGACTGCTCCACACAGTACAGGCAAAATCCCTCAATAACTAAAACACGAGCGGGCGGTTTAATCGTGCCGTCCGCTCACCTATAAAAACATATACAAGGAGAAATGATTATTATATTTAAAAATTATAGTGATGTTATGACTGTGCAGGATGTTTGCACAGCTTTAGATATAGGAAAAAACACAGCATACAAACTCCTGAAAGACGGGGTTATCAAGTCGTTTATGATAGCGGGAAAATATCGTATTCCAAAAGCTTGTTTAATTGAATTTATAAACAAAACCGCAGCTTGAAATTATACAGCCCATCGTATATAATATTTGTGGTGGGCTACTCACGAGAAAGGAGTTAAAAATGACGGGTAGCGTTCAAGTTAAAGGAAATAAATTATACTGTGTTCTTAATTTTAAAGACAACAAAGGACGGCGTAAGCCAAAATGGTTTGCTACTGGATTAGAAGCAAAAGGAAATAAAAAACGTGCGGAAAGTATGTTGCGAGACCTTTTGGCTAAGTACGAACACACGAGTGCTGAGAGTTTGCAAAAAATTATGTTTACTGATTATATCCATCAATGGCTTGAGCTAAAAAAGCCTCAAATTGATATAGTTACATACGAGGGCTACGAAACAACTTGTAATGCTCATATATTGCCATACTTCAAGGATATGAAGCTTGACATTAGAGATGTTACCGCTAAGCACATACAAGAATATTATAACGAAAAGTTCTTAAACGGTAAAATCCGAAGATACGATAAAGCAAAGAACACCGATGCTCCGATAGGACTTGCTGTATCATCGTTGAGAAAACATCGTATTGTGCTTAATCAGGTATTTGAAGATGCAATATTTAATCGTATAACGGATTATAACCCGGTAACATTTGCCAAACTACCAAAGTCACAGAAATCTGCACCAATCCAGTTTTACAACAACACTCAAGCGAACAAACTTTTGGGATTGATAACTGACTATACCTATAAAACCCTTATTTCGGTGGTGCTGTATTATGGTTTGCGAAGATCTGAGGTGTTAGGGCTACGAGTGTCCGCAATAGACTTTGATAAAAATGAGTTTACAATAAATCATACAGTAGTTTGTAACAAAAGCATTGTATATAAAGATTCTACCAAAAGTGACACAAGTAACACAACTTTTCCACTACTTCCTAAAATAAAAGAGATGTTCTTGGAACTCATACATAAGAAGCAAGAAAATAAGGATATTTTTGGAACAGGATACAAAGATACTGATTACATCTTTGTATGGGAAGACGGAACTCCATATTCGCCTGATTATGTCAGTAAGAAGTTTGAGAAAATAATAAAGAAAAGTGATTTACCACGCATCACTTTTCATAAGCTCAGACATTCTACGGCAAGCATTCTTCTTGAAAAGGGATGGGATATAAAAAGCATCCAATTATGGCTTCGGCATGCGGATGTGAAAACGACCTTAAATATCTATGCACACATAAAAGAAGACCAAAAAGTTGCTATGGCAAAGAGTATTGACAATACATTTTTAATATAGCTACGTTAGAAGGTTGGTTAGAATTCCGTTAGAAATATATGCTGTTTGTTATAATGCCTGAGTGTGTTATAAAAAGAGAAAACCCCGAAAGCATTGAAATACAACACTTTCAGGGCGTTAGAGATTGGAGCTGTTAGGCGGATTTGAACCGCCGACCTCATCCTTACCAAGGATGCGCTCTACCGACTGAGCTATAACAGCACACTATGGCGACCCGAATGGGGCTCGAACCCACGACCTCTAGCGTGACAGGCTAGCGTTCTAACCAACTGAACTACCGGGCCATATGCGTGATACCTGAATATTATACCTTTTTTTTGCGTGAATGTCAAGAAAAATTTTCACTTTTTTAACGTTATTTTTTCAAAATTTTTTGGTCATTTAAATTGTGTAAAATTTAGTCTGCCCTATTCCATTTTTTCGGAAAGTGTGTTACAATATAAATAAGTTATCAGAAAGGAAGTTCTTATAATATGAAAAAAGTCATTTGCAAAAATTACGAAGAGATGTCCCGCGAGGCAGCTAAGCTTGTTGCTGCCCAGATTAAGGAAAAGCCGTCAAGCATTCTCGGCTTTGCAACCGGCAGCTCTCCGGTGGGGATGTACAAAGAGCTTGTCCGTATGAATAAAGCGGGAGAGATTGATTTTTCCGACATTACTACCTTTAACCTTGATGAGTATTATCCCATCAAGAGATCAAATGACCAGAGCTACTATTACTTTATGTTCGACAACCTTTTCTCTCATGTCAACATCAAGAAGGAGAATGTAAACGTTCCCAATGGTGAGGTTTCCGATCCCGATGCTGAGTGCCGCGCATATGACGAGAAGATTGAGTCTTACGGCGGAATTGACCTTCAGGTTCTTGGAATAGGGCACAATGGTCATATCGGTTTCAATGAACCGGATGATAAGCTCATCGGCGCAACACATCGCACAGGCCTTACGGAAAGCACATTCCACGCAAATTCCGGCTATTTCGAAAAGCCTGAGGATATGCCGCGCGAGGCTCTCACAATGGGTCTTACTCCGATTATGCAGGCAAAGAAGATTGTTATGGTAATAAGTGGCAAGAGCAAAGCTCCGATCGTCAAGAGAATGTTTGACGGACTTATCGGCACGGATTGCCCTGCTTCTGTTTTACATATGCATAAGGATGTAACTGTATTCCTCGATGAGGATGCAGCTTCAATGCTCTGAGTATATGCACTTTTACTATGAAAAAGTTTCTTATCGCTCCGGACTCATTCAAAGGAACAGCGAGCGCATCTGAGATATGTGAAATCGGAAAAAACGCGATTTCAAAAATTATACCGGACGCAGAATTTTCTCTTCTCCCCATTGCAGACGGCGGTGAAGGGACGGCAGATTGTTTTCTTTCTTGCCTTGGAGGTGAGAAAGTAACACTGCAGGTAACCGGACCGCACTTTTCTCCGGTAACGGCAAGCTACGCTATTGCAGGCGGTGACACTGCCGTCGTTGAGATTGCATCAGCTGCAGGACTCCCTATGGCAGGAGAAAGCAATAATCCCGCCGAAAGCACAACCTATGGTGTGGGTGAGCTTATCTGTGATGCCGTCGGACGCGGCGTGCAAAAGATTATTCTTGCGCTCGGTGGAAGCTGCACTAACGATGCGGCATGCGGACTTGCATCAGCACTGGGAGTTAAATTTTCAGACCGCAACGGGAAAGAGTTTATACCGGTAGGTGCAACACTCGATAAGATTTCTTCTATCGACTTATCCGCCGCTAAAGAAAAGCTCTCCGGTGTCGACGTTGTTGCTATGTGCGACATTGATAACCCACTTTACGGTGAAAAAGGCGCGGCGTATGTTTTTGCACCGCAGAAAGGCGCAGATGACGAATGCGTTAAGCTTCTTGATAAAAATCTTGTCTCATTTTCGAAGACTGTAGAACGTGTTGTCGGAATTTCTGTCGCTTCCATTCCCGGTGCGGGAGCTGCAGGCGGCGCAGGAGCCGGAGCTATTGTCTTTCTCGACGCTACGCTTCAAAAAGGAATCGATACTGTTCTTGACCTTTGCAGATTTGATAAGCTTGCAAAAGAAGCCGATCTTGTAATTACGGGCGAAGGCCGTGTTGACGGGCAGACAACCGGAGGAAAAGCTATTTCCGGTATTGCTCTTCGTGCAAAGGCGCTTGGAGCTCCGGTTGCGGTAATTGCCGGCGATATCGGTGATAACATCGAGACGATATATGATATGGGCGTTTCTTTTGTTCTCAGTACTAATCGTGTTGCAAAGAGCTTTTCAGAAACAAAGCACCGTGCAAAGAGCGATCTTGCATTGACATTTGAGACTCTGGCAAGAATGATAAAAACAGTTGAAATCCAAAATAAAATGTGATACAATAATATTCAGCCGAAGAAAGCTTCGGCTGATATACGGAGATGTAGCTCAGTCGGTTAGAGCGCTTGCTTCACATGCAAGAAGTCGGGGGTTCGAGTCCCTTCATCTCTACCAAAGAAGAAACGTACCAGCCGGAGGTTGGTGCGTTTTTACTTTGGTACTGCGCGAAATGAAGAGGACTCGAACAGGACGGCGCTCCGCAGAGAGCAAAAAGGGTGCCGGTGGCACGCTTTTTAGTCCGCGGGTAGAAGTCCCTTCATCTCTACCAAAGGGAAAACGTACCAGCCGGAGGTTGGTGCGTTTTTACTTTGGTACTGCGCGAAATGAAGAGGACTCGAACAGGACGGCACTCCGCAGAGGCAAAAAGGGTGCCGGTGGCACGCTTTTTAGTCCGCGGTCAGAAGTCTTTTGATGTAGTTATATAAAAACAGTTTTGTCAATTTTATACAGTTTAAAAAAATCTCCCGAGGAAATAATTATAATAGTCTTTTGGTTTGGGAGGTTTTTGTTTTGGTATACGGTAAAGTTGAAATATGCGGTGTAAATACGTCAAAATTAAAGGTGCTTTCGGGCGATGAAACATATGAGCTGCTCAAAAAATACCGTGCAGGAGATATATCCGCACGGGACGAGCTTATTTCGGGGAATTTACGGCTTGTTCTCAGTGTGATCCAGCGCTTTGCGAATCGAGGTGAGCAGGTGGACGATCTGTTTCAGGTTGGATGCGTTGGGCTTATTAAAGCAATCGACAATTTCGATATAACTTTGGGCCTTCGCCTGAGCACCTATGCTGTTCCGATGGTCATTGGGGAGATACGCAGATACCTTCGGGATAACAGCACGATACGCGTGTCACGTTCTATGCGGGACACGGCTTACCGTGCTTTGCAAACCAAAGAAAAGCTTATAAACGAAACGCAGAAGGAGCCTACGGTTGAGGAAATTGCCAAGGCGATGAATATGAAGCGCGAGGATGTGGTTTTCGCGCTTGACGGAATTATGGAGCCTGTTTCGCTTTATGAGCCGGTGTATTCCGACGCGTCGGGAGATACCATCTGCGTTATGGATCAGGTTGGCGATACAAAGAACACCGATGAAAACTGGCTGGAAAAAATAGCTTTGAAAGAAGCTATTTCAAACCTCAACGAGAGGGAACGCCACATTTTATCTTTGCGCTTTTTTGACGGACGAACGCAGACTGAGGTTGCAAATGAAATCGGCATAAGCCAGGCTCAGGTGTCGCGCCTTGAAAAGAGCGCGATTGACAGAATAAAAAAACAGTTGTAAGATCGTACGTTTTTTTTCGTATCGCTGTTGAAATGTTTGACACCGCCTTTGTTTGATGATATACTAAAGTTATATTAAAACAAAGGATGATGCGGAATGAATATCAGCGAATTTATGCCAACAAAGGATGAAAAACCGCTTGACAGGCTTGTCGGCGACGGCGGATTTACGGGAATTTTCAGAACAATTGCCTGTATAGGAGACAGTCTGTCATCCGGCGAGTTTGAGTCTTACAGTGAAGCTTGCGGCAAAGGCTATCATGACTATTTTGAATATTCATGGGGGCAGTATATCGCAAGAACGGCAGGGTGTAAGGTGTATAACTTTTCCCGCGGAGGAATGACGGCAAAAGAATATATGGAGTCATTCAGCAGTTATAAGGGCTTTTGGAATGAAGATAAAAATGCACAGGCGTATATTATTGCACTTGGTGTTAATGACCTTTTCGGAAGAGGCCAGGAGCTTGGGAAAGTTGAAGACACGGATGACCGTGACGGGACAAGCTTTGCATCATACTACGGCAAAATAATCAGAAAAATAAAGGCTCGCCAGCCGTATGCACGAATTTTTCTTATGACTATGCCGCGTGACGGGGATAGCGAGCGTGATAGCATTAAAGCTGCACATGCAGAGCTTTTGTACAGCTTTGCGGACCGATATGATCGCATTTATATTCTTGATTTTTATAAATATGCTCCGGTCTATGACGAAGCCTTCCAAAAGCAGTTCTTTCTCGGCGGGCACCTCAATCCTGCGGGATATATGCTCACCGCAAAAATGGTTATGTCGTATATTGACTATATAATCCGTAATAATATGGAAGAATTTGCTCAGGTTCCGTTCATTGATAAACCGTATTGCAACGAAAATTATAAACGGTAATATTTTAAAATAACACTTGTAACAGTATACTTTTTATGGTATACTGTTTTTATCACAAAAAGGCAGAGTAGGGAATATCGGGTTAAGTGCCGTGCGAACGGGGAGTTGTCGTGCGGACGAAGGCGCGTTATGCGTTGCCGTGATGTTTCCGCATCCCGCTGCAAATACGGCTTACTGTCCTCTTTGTGTCAGGTTTTGTTGTACCAAAATTTAACAAAGGAGGACTAAAATTATGCAAAACCGTATCAAATCCTCGCTTGGCGAAATCAAAAACATTCATTCCCTCGCAATGTGTGCCGTGCTTGTTGCGCTCTATGTTGCAATTGACACAGCATCGGTCTATGTTACCCCGACCATGCAGCTCACTTTTTCGTTTCTGGTTCTTGGGCTTTTAGGGTATCGCTTCGGGCATTTTACCGGAACTCTTGCTGCGCTTGCGTGTGACCTTATCGCATATGTGATACGTCCGGCAGGTCCGCTTCACCTCGGCTTTACGCTTTCCACGATGCTCACGGTGCTTGTTTTTGCAATTTTTCTTTATGAAAAGCCCCTTCGTGTCTGGCGTGTAATCGCCTCTAAAACCGTGGTCAATATCGGCGTGAATATTGCGCTCAATACATACTGGCTGTCAAATCTTTACGGCAAGGCATATATTGTCCTGCTTCTTGAGCGCGTTGTTAAAAATATTGCGCTTCTGCCTGTCGAAATAGTTCTGCTGTGGCTTGTTCTGAAAGCTTTTGAGCGAATAATGCAGAATATGGAGCATAGGAAGTAAGAAACCTGAATACATTTACAGTGGTGATTATTATGGATATTTTAAAAGCAATAATTATAGGTATAGTCGAAGGTATAACGGAATGGCTTCCCATAAGCAGTACAGGGCATATGATTTTGGTCAATGAGCTTATGGGTATAGACGAAAAGAGCTTTTTCTCATCACAGATTTTTCTGTACGTAATTCAGCTCGGTGCGATTCTGGCAATCGCTACGCTGTATTTTAAAAAGCTCAATCCGTTCTCGCCCTCAAAGTCAGCTGTCGAGAAAAAGCAGACGTGGCAGATGTGGTTTAAGGTTATTGTTGCCTGCATCCCTGCCGCAGTGCTCGGGCTTTTGTTCAATGATGCAATGGATGCAGTTTCAACTCCCTTTGTTGTCAGCATAATGCTTGTTGTATACGGTATTGCATTTATCATAATTGAGCGTAAAAACAAGCCTGTAAAGGTTGCAAATATGGAAGATATGACCTACAAAACCGCGCTTTACATAGGGCTTTTCCAGGTTCTTTCAATCATCCCCGGAACGTCGCGCTCAGGTGCTACAATCCTCGGCGCAATCCTTCTCGGAACATCAAGAAGCGTTGCAGCAGAGTTTTCTTTCTTCCTTGCAATTCCTGTTATGTTCGGTGTAAGCTTTCTTAAAATTATCACAAACGATTATATTATGTCGTCCGGTGAATGGATAATCCTCGCGGTTTCTATGATTACGGCGTATGTTGTCTCTCTTGTTTCTGTAAAGTTCCTTACCGGCTATGTCCGCAAGCACGATTTCAAAGCCTTCGGTGTTTACCGCATAATTCTCGGTATTCTCGTCATTGGATACTTTCTTCTTGCGAAATAAAATTGTATAATATAAAGAACTCCCGCGGAGTGGAATTTTCCACCCCGCGGGAGTTCTCGATAATACCTGCGCCTTATTCTGTAACAATATGAAGCCGTTTATTCTTACACATATCAAGTGTAAGTTTGTTTTCCTTTACAGCATATACATTCCCTTTATCATCACGGAATTTAAGTGCTTTCTGAGTCTCGGGAAGCTCAAGTGTCACATCTCCGTCAAAATCTGCGGTGATGTAGATGTCGCGTACCTCATAATTTTCCCACTTTACGTCAAGCTCATATCCGCCGCGTGCGCGCAGTCCGCGGAATGAACCGTTATCCCATTTTTTGGGAAGAGCGGGAAGTAGGGAAATGAAGCCTTCGTGGCTCTGAATAAGCATCTCGCAGACACCTGCAACATATCCCATATTAGCATCAAGCTGGAACACCTGATTGGATTTTGTGTAATGATCCATAAGATTCGGTGCTGTAGCGCGGGTGATATAATTTTCAACCATTTGGTAAGCGTCGTTGCCCTTGCGCAGACGTGCAAATTGGCATGTAAGCCATGTAAGGCTCCAGCCAACGCTTGTTGCGCCTTGTCCGTTCGAGTCAAGTCCGCCTGAAAGACGGCGCGCGAGCGAAACCTCAATAGCTTTGTAAAGCTCAGGTGTTTCACGCGTTATTGCGTTGTCCGGGAAGAAAGCAAACGTGTTTGAAAAATGGCGGTGACCAATCGAGGTTTCCTCATAGTCCTCAATCCACTCTGCAAGCTGACCGTGTTTTCCGACAAAAAGCTTCGGGAGCTTTCCCAGAGCTTCGGCGGCGTGCTTTGTATCATTATCTGAGATGCCGAGAATTTCCGATGCGTTTATGTACATCCGCAAAAGTCCGCCGATGATGCTTGTGTCCATGGTAGAGCTCATTGCAAGGAAGCAGGCGTATTTTTCTCCGTTTTCATCTTCTGCCCAGTAGCGGTTCTCCGGGCTTGAAGACGGAGCATAAACAAGCCGTCCTTTTTTGTCCTCAAACATCGTGTCGAGGAAGAAGAGTGAGCTTTCACGTATCATTTCATACGCAGTATCGCGCAGGAATTCTTCGTCACGGGTAAAGAGCCAGTGCTCCCAAAGATGGAAGCAAAGCCATGAAAGGCCGTGCGGCCATATACCCCAGAGCCCGTCGGCGGGGGACGTGAAGCCGTAAATATCACTTAAATGATGCACGACGCTTCCTCGTGCATTGTAGCCTGTTTTTGCCGTTTTCTTGCCGGACTCAAGCAAGAAGTTCTTCATATAATCAAACAGCTGCATATGGCAGTCGGAAAGGTTTGCAACCTCTGCCGGCCAATAATTCATCTGCAGATTGATATTTGTGTGGTAATCCGAGCTCCACGGTGACACATCCTTGTCAACCCACATTCCCTGAAGGTTTGCAGGAAGTGTTCCGGGGCGGCTTGAAGACGTGAGAAGATATCTTCCGAACTGCCATACCATCATAACAAGTCCGCCGTCGTTGGGGCGGTTGCAGGTAAGCGCATGTATGCGCAGCGGCATCGAAACATCTTCCATCTCGAGAGCTTCCGGAACCTTTATATCCGCGCGCGACATCACAGACAGAAAATCCTTTTCGTGGTGGAGACGCAATGCGTTGTAATCCGTGTTTGAAGGGAAGATAACCGCATCTTCAAAGCTTTCACCGTGTCGGAATTCCGTAGCGATGTTTACAAGAACGGTAAATTCATTCGTGTCAGAAACGAAAAGACTTCCGCTATTTGCGGTTACCGTGCCGTCTGTTATAACGCGGATTTTAACGCAGAACTTGTGGTTGCCGCAGATTGTGCGAGCAATAATGCAAAGCTCATTTCCGTCAGCCTTTTTGGAAAGCGTGTGCTCACGGTCATAGCCGATTTCCGCATCAAGGGCATCCCCGTCACTTGTTACGCGATACACGATAACGTTGTCGGGGTATGATGAGAAGCATTCACGGACATAATGTGTTCCGCGATGCGTATATTCAACCTTTGCTATACCGCGCATAAGGTCGAGCTCATGACGGTAATCACGGCAATGGTCGTTTTCGTGGAGAGAAATTTTGAGCTGACCGGCCGTTTCATAAGAGCGGATTCTTGTGAAACAGTCGGAGAGGAGGGTGTTTGCAAGCTTGTCTGCTTCTGCGGGCTTTCCTTCGCGGAAAAGCTGTTTTATAGTCTCAAGCTTTGCGGGCATTTCAGGGTTCGCCTCACCTCCGGGCTGTGATGACCAGACGGTTTCTTCGTTTAAAATCATAACCTCCTCTGAAACACCGCACATAAGCGTACCGCCCATTCTGCCATTTCCTACAGGTACACTTTCGAGCCATTTTGTTGCAGGGGAGGTATCAAATAATCTGTATTCGCGCATAGCTTTCACCTCTTAAAGTGTTTTTACTAATTGTATCATAAAAGCTTTTAAAGTCAATGCACAATCACGGGTATTTTTTGACCTATTTTCACTTTTGCGTGTCCTTTTTTTTAAAATCAGGAAACTTTTTTGAAAAAACTCCGTATAGTGCAATATAAAGGAGGCGTTTATTATGGCTATAAAAATCTATATCGACCAGGGGCATAACCCACAGGGGGTGAATGCGGGGGCGGAAGGCTTCGGGCTCCGCGAGCAGGACATAACATACGATGTGGGAATATACCTGCGTGATATTCTGTCGCAGGACCCCCGTTTTGAAGCGCGCGTTTCCCGCCCGACCGAGGACACAACGCTTGGCTCGACAAATGCAGAAAGTCTCGCCGCGCGTGTGAATGATGCAAACAGCTGGGGCGCGGATTATTTTCTCAGCATTCATGTGAATGCAAATACGAACCCTAATGTGAACGGAACTGAAATGTATATTTTCCGTTCGGGCGGTCAGGCGCAGGCGCTTGCGGAAAATCTCCTCGATTCAATAACGGAGCGTCTTGATACAAAGCGCAACGGAGTGTTTGTGCGTCCGTCGCTGTACGTCCTGCGAAGAACGCAGATGCCGGCTGTGCTTTTAGAACTTGCGTATATAACAAATGAAGACGATGCCGAAAAGCTTGATGAGGACAGATATGAGTTTGCGGATGCCATATATCGCGGGCTTCTTTCCTATTTCGGATTTCAAAGCGCATAAATTTTGATATCTTGATATAAAACACTGGAAATTTGAGTTTACATATGGTAAAATATTCTTTATGAATGTAAAACTGTACGGAGGAAACAGCTATGGCGACGGTTTTTGAAAATATAGGATTCAATATCGAAAATGAAGACGGTGCATACCGCCTTGCAGATTTTGTGCTCAATTCAGGGAGTATTCTTCCGGTTGAGAACGGTGCATATGCCGTATGGAGTGACAAAAGCGGAGCAGAGGTGTGGGAAAGGGTAGCACTTGACCACAACACCAAGAGCGTAAGCCTTCTTAACATCGATCCGCATTTCAACGGAACAACGGTCTGGAATCTTGAGTTTTCACAGGAATTTTCAGCCGAGCGCGATGATATGCTTGACTGTAAGGCGTTTCTCAAAAATCCCGATAACGGAAAGGGAATTTGCGCGCGCGTTATGGGGCATCTTGCGGCACAGAACCTCACGGCGGGAAATGAATATGATTTTCAGGTGTCTATGATTCCTCATTCAATTGCCTTTTTCGAAAGCGAAGAAAATATGCGCGGTGCGCTCTCTGATGAGAACACGGTAATCGGCGCACTTACTCCGGTGGGGGTATATATGCGGATGATGCAGGTCGAGGGTGAAGAGTGCACAACGGATATTCTTATGACCCGTATTGCCGCAGAGATAAAAGGCGGAGATGTCCGCTTTATGATAGCGGATAAAACTCCGGTGGGCGAATTTCTGCACCTTGTGCTGAAAACAGATATGGGAGACCTTGACGTTGCGGTAAGCCAGAACAATTATGAAACGAAAAATCTGCCGAAGCTGTGTGAGGGTGGTATGGTTGCAGTAGTAAGCGGAATTATTTCGGCAAAGCTTATAAAGAGAGAAAAAACAAATGATTGATATTTCGGTTTCAAAACTGAATAAGTTTTACGGTGAGCACCACGTATTGCGTGATTTGTCATTCAATATTGAGCAGGGGGAACGTGTCGGGCTTCTTGGCGATAACGGCAGCGGAAAAACAACGCTTTTTAAAATCCTGTCCGGTGAGCTTGATTATGATTCCGGAGAAATACTTATCCCAAAAGACCGACGTGTTGCCGTAGTATCCCAGATACCGGATTATCCTGCGGGAAGCACGGTAAATGAAGTGCTTCTCAGTGCGTTTTCGCGCCTTGATGAAATTTCAAAGGAAATGCGAAGTCTTGAAAAGATGATGGAGATTTACTCCGATGCCGATGTTCTTGCGCGCTATGATAAGCTGAGTGCGCGTTTTGAACATATGGGAGGTTACGATACCGAAACGGAAATTGCAAAAACCTGTAACGGCCTCGGCATCCCTCCGGATATGCGTGAGCGTGTGTTTGATACGCTTTCCGGCGGCGAGAAGACGAGGATCGTCATTGCGTGTGCTCTTTTGCAGGATCCTGATATTCTGCTTCTTGACGAGCCTACAAACCATCTTGATATAGATGCCGTGGAATGGCTTGAAGGATATCTTCCGTCCTTTCGCGGAACTGTATTTATAATCTCGCACGACAGATATTTTATTGATAAGTGTATCACCCGCGTGATCGAGCTGTCTGACGGCGTTGCGGAGTTTTACCCGGGAAATTACAGCTTTTACGTGCGTGAACGAGAGGCTCGCTATGAGGAACAGCTGAAAAGATACAAGGCGGAACAGGCGCAGATAGAGCGGCTTGAGTTTACGGCAGAGAGAATGCACGGCTGGGGAATGGGAAATAAAAAGCTTCAGGTAAGGGCGTTTGCTATTGAAAAGCGCATCGAGCGAATGAGAAAGACGGAAAAGCCGAAGGAAATCCACCGCAATATAAATGCAGGCTTTAGCTCTGTCGGATTTTGGGGCGACAATGTATTAAAGCTTTCCGATGTTGAAAAAGCTTATGATGATAAAATGCTTTTCAGCGATATAAATCTAACTATGGAAAACGGAGACAGAATCGCGCTTGTCGGTGATAACGGAACGGGAAAAACAACGCTTCTTGATATCATTGCGAAAAATAATGCGCCTGACCGCGGAACAGTTACCTATAATCCGTCTGTGAAGGCGGCAATCTTGCCGCAGGTTATCCGCTTTGCCGATGAAAACAGAACAATTCTTGACACTATGCTTTATGATATCGGTGTTTCCACACAGACTGCAAGAAATCGCCTTGCGGCGTTTCAGTTTTTCGGCGATGAGGTGTTTGACTGTGTGCGAACATTATCCGGTGGAGAGCGAAGCCGCTTGAAGCTTTGTGAGCTTATGGCGGCGGATATAAATCTGCTTCTGCTTGACGAGCCAACAAACCATCTTGACATCACATCGCGTGAGTGGATAGAAGAGGCTGTTGCCGATTTTGACGGCGCACTGTTGTTTGTTTCTCACGACAGATTTTTTATAAGTAAGTTTGCCAACAGAATATGGGAGCTTCGCGATGGCGTGATTTATGACTTCAAAGGAACCTTTGACGAGCACAGGCGTGAAAAACAATTACACGAGGAAGCTTCACAAAAACAAAAGGCTCCTGCAGTGAAAAAGGAAAAGCGGGAGAGCACACCTAAAGTAAACAAGAAACTCAACGATAAAAAAATCCGCGAAACAGAGCGCGAAATTTCGAAGCTGGAGGAGAGCATCGCCGAAAAAGAGCGGGAGATAGAAAAATCCTCAAGTGATTTTGAAGCACTCAACCGTCTTTACGGAGAGATGGAAGCGTTGAATGCAGAGCTTGAAGAAAAAATGGCACTGTGGGAAGCTTTGTATGAAGAAAGTGTTTAAATTTTCCTTTATGTGTGTTATACTATAATTTAAAGATAAAAATGTGAGGTACGATATGTTAGAGAAACTTGCATTCCTTGAAGAAAAATTCAAGGAAATAGAAGAAAAGCTTGCAGATCCCAATCTGTATAATGACCCCGCTGCTGCGGCAAAAATATCAAAGGAACAAAAAGAGCTCACGCCCATTATCGAGTGTTACCGCACTTACCGTGCAACTGAGCAGGAAATGCGCGATCTTCGTGAAATGCTCGACGGAAAGCTTGAACCGGATTTCCGTGAAATGGCACAGGAAGAGTTTACGGCGGCAAAGGAAAAGCTTGTCGAGCTTGAACATGAGCTGAAAATTCTTCTTCTCCCGACTGATCCGAACGATGATAAAAATGTTATCGTTGAAATCCGCGGAGGAGCGGGCGGTGAAGAGGCTGCTCTCTTCGCTCATTCTCTTTACCGTATGTATTCGATGTACGCAGAGGCACGTCGCTGGAGCATTGATGTTGTCTCAATAAACGAAACGGAGCTTGGCGGAATCAAGGAAATCAGCTTTGTTATTGAAGGTGCAGGCGCGTATTCAAGACTTAAGTTTGAAAGCGGTGTTCACCGTGTTCAGCGCGTTCCGGACACAGAGTCCTCGGGGCGTATCCATACATCAACTGTTACCGTCGCTGTTCTTCCGGAAGCGGAAGAGGTTGAGGTTGAGCTTAATATGTCTGATGTCGATGTTGATACCTTCCGCGCATCCGGTGCCGGAGGCCAGCACGTCAACAAAACCGAGTCTGCTATCCGCCTTACGCACAGACCTACCGGAATTGTTGTTGAGTGTCAGGATGAGCGCAGTCAGCATAAGAACAAAGACCGCGCGATAAAAATTCTTCGTTCAAAGCTTTATGATATCCAGATGCAGGAGCAGGCGTCCCAGATTGCCGCTGAGAGAAAAAGTCAGGTTGGTACGGGTGACCGGAGTGAGCGTATACGTACCTATAACTATCCGCAGGGAAGAGTTACCGACCACCGCATATCCCTCACTCTCTATAAGCTTGAGCAATTCCTTAACGGTGATCTTGACGAAATGATTGATGCAATTATCACTGCCGACCAGGCAGAGAAGCTCAAAGCATCCGAGAATGATTAAGGGAAGTTTTGCGGTATGACTACACAGCTTATAAAAGTGCGCGGAATTATGGAAAACTTCGATGATTTTGTCCGTGCGGGAAACTTGCTTAAAAACGGCGAGGTTGTTGCGATTCCGACAGAAACGGTTTACGGTCTTGCGGCAAGCGCGTTCTCACCCGATGCTGTCGGGAAAATATTCAAAGCGAAGGGGCGCCCTCAGGATAACCCGCTTATCGTCCATATTTCGGATTTTGATGACCTTGCAAAAATCACTGAGGAGGTTCCGGAATCGGCTGTCAAGTTGGCAGAGAATTTCTGGCCGGGACCGCTTACGATGATTTTGAAGAAAAACGAGAAAATCCCGCTTGAGGTTACGGCGGGGCTTTCTACGGTTGCCGTACGTTTTCCGTCGCACAAGTATGCCCGCGCGGTTATTGAAGCGGCGGGGGTTCCGCTTGCGGCACCTTCGGCAAACCTTTCCGGAAAGCCGAGTCCCACAAGTGCACAGCATGTTATGCGCGATCTTGCAGGGAAAATACCGATGATAATAGACGGCGGTGAGTGTGAGGTTGGTCTTGAATCTACTGTCATTGACCTTACGGGAGAAAAGCCGATGCTTCTTCGCCCCGGAGCAGTAACTCTTTCCGAGCTTTGCCGCGTACTCGGCGATATTTTAGTCAATCCAAAAATTTCCGAAGAGGTAGATGACGGTGAGATGGTTGCATCTCCGGGAATGAAATATAAGCACTACTCTCCTGAGGCACCGGTTGTTATAATAGACGGTGAAGCAGATGCTTTTGTCCGATATGTTATGGCAAATTCAGAAGGAAAAAAAGCAGCGGTTCTTTGTTTTGATGAAGAAAAGGAACTGTTTTCCGATACCGGAATAAGTGCGGTTTCGTATGGAAGCAAAAGCAATCCGGAAACCCTTGCTCATGGGCTTTTTTCGGCTTTGAGGACTCTTGATGAGATGTCTCCTGATATAATTTATGCGAGGGAACCTGAATTAAGTGACGGAATGGAGCTGGCAGTTGTCAACCGACTTGGTCGTGCTGCTGCATTCAACCGTATATCTGTATGAGGTGAATTTAATGCTTACAATAGGAATCACAGGTGGCAGCGGCTGCGGAAAGAGCACGGTATCAGAGCTTTTTTGTAAGCACGGTGCGCACGCAATTGATGCTGACTCTGTTTATCATAAGCTTTTAAATGAGTCTCCCGATATGATGCGTGAGCTTCGTGCACGATTTCCTGAGGCATGCGAGAAGGGAAAACTGAACAGACGCACTCTTGCTTCCATTGTGTTTTCGGATGTCGAGGCACTTACGGATCTTAACAGAATTGCACATAAGTTCGTTATAGAGGAAACCGAGAGGGAGATGGCACGGCTTTATGAGCAGAATGCCGCGTATCTTTGCATAGATGCCATTGCTCTTTTCGAGAGCGGGCTTTCGGAAATATGCGATGTAACAATCGGCGTCACTGCTCCGCGAAAACTACGTTGTGAGCGCATAATATCGCGTGACGGTATAGACTCTATGGCGGCATCTGCAAGGATAAATGCTCAACCGGAGGACAGCTTTTATACAGAACGCTGTGATTATATGATTGAGAACAGCGGTGATATGGAAGCTGTTGAAAATGAAGTAAACAGAATTTTTAATATAATCACGAAAGGACCGGAAAAGGATAATGAGTGATGTAAAAAAGACAGAGCTTGATGCTCTTCGTGAGAAGCTTTTGTATAAGAATAAAAATGCATTTACGGGAGATGTTAATCTCTGCGGTATGGATGCGTTTTGTGAAGAGTACAAGGCATTTCTTGATGCAGGAAAAACAGAACGCCTTTGCGTGCGTGAAGCAATCCGGCTTGCCGAGATGGCGGGCTTTGTGCCGTACACACGCGATATGAAGCTTTCTCCGGGAGATAAAATATACAGAAACAACAGAGGTAAGGCGCTTATTCTCGCTGTTATAGGCAATGTCAGCTTGAGAGCCGGTGCCAATATAGCAGCTGCACACATTGATTCGCCGAGAATCGATTTAAAGCAGTCACCGTTGTATGAAAGTGATGGGCTTGCATTGTTCAAAACCCACTATTACGGCGGAATAAAAAAATATCAGTGGCCGGCAATTCCTCTTGAACTCTATGGCGTTGTCTCGCTTAAGTCCGGGGAAACAATTGACGTTTCTGTCGGTAATGATGCAAACGATCCGCTGTTTGTCATTACAGACCTTCTTCCGCATCTCGGAAAAGATCAGATGGCAAAAAAAGCCGGAGAGATATTTACGGGTGAGAGCCTTAATGTTCTTTGCGGCAGCCGCCCGACAGACGGGGCAACGGATAAGGATAATGATGCCGTCAAGCTGAATGTTCTTCGCATATTAAATGAAAAATACGGTATAACTGAAGAGGATTTTCTTTCTGCCGAGCTGTGCGTTGTTCCGGCATTTTCTGCACGTGATATCGGTTTTGACCGCTCGCTTATCGGTGCTTACGGTCATGACGACCGCGTCTGTGCATATCCGTCACTTCGTGCGATGTTAGATGCGAAGAATATATCAAAGACTGCTGTCTGCGTCCTTGCCGATAAAGAAGAAATCGGCTCTGAGGGCGTAAGCGGAATGAAGTCTTACTTCTTTGATACCTTTATGGAGGATATATGCGAGAATCAGGGCGTTGCTCTTCGTGAGTGTTATGAACGTTCAACGTGTCTTTCAACAGATGTTACAGTTGCGTTTGACCCGACGTATCCGGAGGTTTCGGAAAAGAAAAACTCTGCATTTTTAAACGGCGGTGTGGCTTTGTGCAAATATACCGGTGCACGCGGAAAATCAGGCGCAAGCGATGCTTCAAGTGAGCTGATTGCAAAGCTTCGTGCGCTGTTTGATGAAAACGGCGTATTATGGCAGATGGCGGCGCTCGGAAAGGTCGATCAGGGCGGTGGTGGTACGGTTGCTATGTATACAGCCGAACGAAATATTGACACCATTGATGCAGGCGTTCCGGTGCTTTCAATGCATTCTCCGTTTGAAACGGTTGCGAAAAGTGATGTATTTATGACATATAAGGCAATATGTGCCTTTTTTGAAAAGTTTTAAGTGAATTTTTACAAAGGATGATGTGCAATGTATGATGTTGCGATTCTCGGCTCGGGACCTGCAGGTATGACCGCGGCTATATATGCCTGCCGTGCGGGGCTTTCAACTGTTGTTGTTGAGCGTATGATGCCGGGGGGGCAGATGGGAGAAACTCCGGAAATCGATAACTTTCCGGGTTTTGAAAGTGTTTCCGGCTTTGAGCTTTCTGCCAAGATGGCTTCTCAGGCGAAAAAATTGGGTGCGGAGATTAAAACCTGCACTGTCAACGGAATAGACTTTCGTGAGCTTTCCAATACCGTAAAAACAAGCGGTGAAGATATTGTTGCAAAAACGGTTATTCTTGCGCTGGGTGCTTCGCATCGCGCGCTCGGCGCTCCGGGAGAGGAAAAGTACCGCGGTCTCGGTGTGTCTTACTGCGCAACGTGTGACGGGAACTTTTTCCGCGGACGCGAGGTGTGCGTTGTGGGTGGCGGAAATACAGCACTTGAGGATGCGCTTTATCTTGCAAAAATCTGCACCAAGGTTTATCTCATTCATCGAAGGGATGCTTTCCGCGGCTTTGAAACTCTTGCAAAACAGGTTTCGGAAACTGAGAATGTAGAACTCGTCCTTGATTCTGTTGTTGAGAGCATAAACGGGGATGAACGCGTAAGCTCGGTAACGGTAAAAAATGTGAAAACGGACGAGAAAAAAGAGATTCCGGTCTCCGGATGTTTTATCGCGATAGGCAGTGTGCCGAATACCGATTTGGTAAAGGAAACTGTAAAGCTCACATCCTCGGGATATATTGATGCAAAAGAAGATACGGTAACAAATCTTCCAGGTGTTTTCGCAGCGGGCGATATCAGGGAAAAGGTTTCTTATCAGATTGTAACCGCTTGTGCAGACGGCGCGGTTGCCGCGCATATGGCAGGTGTGTATATTGCAGAAGCAGAAAGGAAGTAAAAAAATGAGAGAGGTTTCGGTAAAAGATATAACGCGTGAGATTGCGCGTCTTTGTGAAGAGGCATGCTGCCATCTTCCGCGTGATGTTGTTGCGTCTTTTGAGAAGGGAATGGCAGAGGAAAAATCCCCTGTCGGCCGTGATATTTTCAAAGTTATGTGCGAGAATGCATGTTATGCTTCTGAGTCCGGAATTCCTGCATGTCAGGATACCGGCATGGCAGTTGTTTTCATAGATGTAGGACAAGAGGTTCATCTTATCGACGGAGATTTTTATGAGGCGGTAAATGAAGGTGTCCGCCGCGGATATGTTGACGGAAAGCTTCGCCTTTCCGTTGTCGGTGATCCGATCCGCCGTGTCAATACGAATGACAACACCCCGGCAATTTTACATACCCGCATCGTACCGGGAGATAAGGTTTCGATAACTGTTGCTCCAAAAGGCTTCGGAAGCGAGAATATGAGTGCGATGAAAATGTTCAAGCCCTCCGCAACCACCGATGATATTGTTGATTTTATCGTAGAAACCGTATCAAAGGCAGGTTCAAATCCGTGTCCGCCCGTTATTGTCGGTGTAGGACTCGGAGGTACTGTCGATATGGCGGCAGAGTGTGCAAAGCGTGCTCTTCTGCGTGAAGTGGGAAGTGAGCATCCCGATGAGCTTTACGCTTCTCTTGAAAAGCAGGCTCTTTGTAAGGTGAACAAGCTTGGCATAGGACCTCAGGGTCTTGGCGGTACGGTGACGGCACTTGCCGTATTTATTGAGCAGCACGCAACTCACATCGCAGGCCTTCCGTGCGTTGTGAATATGGGGTGCCATATCACGCGCCACGCATCTGCTGTTGTTTAGAAGTTTAACCAAAATTGAACCTTGAATTTTGAATTTTTTGTGTATTTTTTCTAAAATGCTATTGTAATTTACAGCGATATGTGTTATACTCTAAGTAAAGAGGGTACATAAGTACCGAAACGAAAGGAGCGACACATATGAAGTATATCTACGCTGAAAGAAATTACGAGTTCACCCCGGATGTTCGCGCATACGCTGAGAAGAAGCTTGCAAAGCTTGATAAGTTTCTCCGCTCTGATGCGGAAGCTTCAATTACAGCAAGAACCGAGCGCGGGCATACGTGCCTTGAGGTGACCGTCAGAAGTGACGGTATGCTCCTTCGTGCCGCGTGTCGCGACACGGATGTTTTCCGTGCTATTGACATTGCGGAGACCACGATTGAAAGACAGATAAGAAAAAATAAAACCCGCCTTGAGCGCCGCTTGCGTGACGGTGCTTTCGAAAATCTTCTTCCGGTTGACGATGAACCGATTGAAGAAGAGCGTGAGTTTCCGATTATTCGCACAAAGCGCTTCTCTGTAAAGCCGATGACGGCAGAGGAGGCGATTTTGCAGATGAATTTGCTAAACCATGAGTTCTTTGTTTTCAAGAACGCAAATGACGATGAACGTTTTTCGGTTGTTTATAAGCGCCGCGACGGCGGTTACGGACTTATCGAAGACGAATAGAATTTAATAAGCCGGGCATCTGCTTTTGCAGATGCCTTTATTTTACTACAGGAGATGTAAAAATAGTATGTTACATGATATTTTACAGCTGTTTCTGATTTTTTTCAGAGTTGGTGCGTTTACGTTCGGCGGCGGATATGCTATGATTCCGATACTTGAGCGTGAATTTGTAACCGACCGCGGTTGGATTACGGGCGAGGATATGCTGAATTATGTCGCAATAGGGCAATCCACTCCGGGAGTAATAGCGGTTAATATGGCTACATTTATCGGATATCGCCGGCGTGGCTTCTGGGGAGCTCTTCTTGCAACGCTCGGTGTTATAACTCCGTCGCTTATCATAATAACGGTTATTGCGGCATTTATTTTAAACTTCAGCGAATTTGTTTATGTTCAAAAAGCGCTTGCCGGAATAAATATTTCCGTTGCGGTGATTCTTGTTTCGGCAGTATGGGATCTTGGCAAAAAATCCGTTACGGATATGATAGGGCTTGCGCTTGCTGTTATAGCATTCATTGCGGTTGTTGTATTTGATGTAAACAGCATCTGGCTTATTTTATTTGCACTCATTGTGGGAATTTCGGTAAAAGGAGGCATATTTAAGAAATGAATATTTTTACATTATGTCTTTCATTTTTACTTACAGGTCTTTTCGCAATCGGAGGCGGTCTTGCCGCAATACCGATTATGCAGCAGTTTATCGTAGACCGCGGTTGGATATCGCCGGAGCTTTTTTACAATATGATAGCCGTCAGTGAATCAACTCCGGGACCTATCGGTGTCAATATGGCAACGTATGCAGGTTTTGAAAATTACGGCGTTTTCGGAGGTGTTTTCACGACGCTTTCGCTCGTCCTTCCGTCATTTGTTATAATACTTATCATTGCCCGTTCGTATGCGCGTTTTCAGGATAACCGTCTTGTTAAAAGCGGGCTTTACGGCATACGCGCCGCAGTCTCCGGGCTTATTGCCACCGCAGCGTTCAGTGTGCTTTCGGTAACTGTGTTTACCTTTGACAAGTTTGCGGAAAATCCGTCTGTGTTTACGCTGTTTGATTTGCGTCAGCTGGCAATTTTTGCTGTTATTTTCGCGCTCTATAAAATATTTAAAAAGCATCCTATATGGTATATCATTTTTGGCGCCGTGTGCGGAATAGTATTCCTGTAAAACATTGTGCCGGCTTCTTGCATATAATGCTTTGGCGGCACTTTTTGTCTGCCAGTAATTATAAGGAGAAGCGTTATGGCAACATTTTTTAATCAGGCAACCCTGTCTTACAGCGGCGGCACGGTTAATTCCAATATTACAACAGGTGAAATTCTTGAAGTGCTTTCCGTGACAAAGACAGCAGTTGTTGACGAATACTCGCAGGGTTCGGAGATAACCTATGTTATCAACATTCTAAATTCGGGGAACACCGCGTTTACAGGGCTTACTGTTACGGATGATCTCGGCGCATATGAATTTAACGGAACTGAACTCACACCTCTTGAATATGTTGATGGATCCGTAAAGTATTTTATAAACGGAGATCTTCAGGCGGCACCTTCGGTCACTGCAGGTCCTCCGCTTGCGGTTTCCGGAATAACTGTTCCGGCGGGAAGCGTTGCAACGATTGCGTATACCGCACAGGCAAACGGATTTGCTCCGCCTGCAGTGGGAGGAACAGTCGAGAATACAGCAACAGTAAGCGGTGCGGGAATTACAGACCTTACAGCAAGCGAAACTGTTACGGCAGAGGACGAGCCGCGTCTTGATATCACAAAGTCATTATCTCCGTCAACTGTCACTGAAAACGGTCAGATCACTTATACTTTTGTGATAAGAAATACGGGCAATGCTCCTGCCGATGCAACCGATAACGTCGTTATAACCGATACCTTCAATCCTGCACTTAGCGGAATTACGGTAACGTACAACGGCACAACATGGACAACCCCTGAAAACTACACCTACGATGAGACAACAGGGCTTTTTACAACGGTTCCCGGGCAGATAACAGTTCCTGCAGCAACCTTTACTCAGGACCCGACAACCGGCGTGTGGGTAACCACTCCCGGTTCGGTAACCTTAACTGTAACCGGCACAATTTAACACAAAAAAACCGCAACGGCTTCCATCCGGAAGCCGTTGTTCTGCTACTTACATTTCTGCTTCTTTTTTTATTTGAGAAGGTGTTTTTCCGGTGAATTTGCGCAGCACTTTTCTAAAGTGTGCCGGAGAGGAAAAATTTAGTCTTTCACATATTTCGTCAATACTCAGCTCATCACGCTTTATATATATCAGAGCGTGTTTTATTCTTACAAGATTTTTATAATCAATCGGAGAATAGCCCGTTTCTTTTCTAAACACAGTAAAGAAGCGTGATTCACTGAGATTACAAATGTATGCAAGCTCCGATATTCGGAAGTCTGCGGTGTGATTTTTTTCTATAAAACGGACTGCAGGAGCTGTTTGTCTGTTTCTGGGTTTCTGATTTACCGTAAGTCTTTCTAGCCCTACTTTTAAAATATTAAAGAAATAACAAAATGCATGCAGGGTGCTGCCTTCTCTTGTTTTGATATATAAATTATGAAAGCATTCTTCCAGTTCCGGTGTATGTATGATCTGAGCCGGGATATCTTTATTTTCAAGAAAATCTGCGTCAATTTCAACAACAAACAGATCAATTCCGCTTTCTCCGCACCAGACCGAGCGGTATGGGAGATTTTTGGGAATAAAAATAAAATCGCCTTCTTTAGCGGTTAGTGTAAAATTATCAAAGGAAAAAACGGCATTTCCTCGATTGATATATCCAATGTGCGGGGCGATAAAGCCGCTTTCTGTAACAAAGTCATATCCGGTAGCTGTTGTAGTACGTAATACAGCATAACTGCAGGAGAATTGAGAATAACAAAATCTTGATTTATCCATATATACAACCCCAGTGTAGTAGAATATAGTCTTTTTTTAGTAGTATAGCATATTGTTTTTATAATGTCAATCAAATATAATTTATTCAAAAGGAGATGTTTGAATGGAAAAGAAAATAGCAATAATTACAGGCGGAGCAGGATTCATCGGAAGTCATACTGCCGAAACACTTTTGCGTGACGGATATATCACAGCTATCTGTGATATAAATTACGAAGCTTTGATGCGAGTGGAAAATGAGCTTTCGAAGTATGGTGAGGTGTCTGTGCATCGGGCAGATATAAGAATACGTGATGAGGTAAAGAGGGTTGTTTCCGATGTTTATGAAAAATACGGAAGAATTGATTTGTTCGTATCTGTTGCAGGAGGAAGTACAAGAGAAAAAATGGCATATTTCTGTGACCAGACAGCAGAAGTTATCGACGATAACATTCAGATGAATTTTTTCGGTGCGCTTTATTTTGCTCATGAGATATCGAAGATAATGGCAAAGCAGAACTTCGGAAAGATGGTTTTCGTCACCTCTGTTCTTGCAACAAACGGTCAGCCGGGCACTGTTGAGTATTCCGCATCAAAAGGCGCTCTTGTATCAATGGCGCGCGCACTCGCTCAGGAAATGGGTGAAATGGGCGTTACCGTAAACTGTGTCTCTCCCGGACTTGTGCAGAGGGATAAGCGTGATGTCGGTGCAACCAATTTTCTTGGTAAAAACTGTTCTCCGTACGATATCGCTAATGCAATATCATTCCTCGCATCCGATAAAGCAGATTTTATAACAGGTCAAAACCTTATAGTTGACGGTGGGTGGGGAATTGGTGTTCATTCCTGTATAAAATCTTACCGTCAGAGATTTCTTGATGATCTGGAGAAGCAGAAGAAATGAAGCGCAGACTGAAGGTTGCACAAATAGGAACGTTGCATGACCATGCAATTTTCGCATTTGAAGCTGTACATAAGCTTATGGATGAATATGAAATTGTTGGATATTTCGAGCCTGATGAGATTGCGAGAAAAAAGACAAAAGAAAATGCTGTCTATTCACAATATAAGCATATTGACTTGGAAAAAATATGGGATTTGCATCCCGATGCAGTTATAATTGAAACATGTGAACGCGACCTCTCGAAGTATGCGCTTATGTGTGCCGAGCACGGTATATCTGTACATATGGATAAACCGGGAGGAATTGACCTTGGGGAATTTGAACAACTCATAGCTATGGTAAAGCAAAAGAATATTATCTTCCACACCGGATATATGTATCGTTATAACCCTGCACTGCAAAAAGCACAAGCGCTCATAAGAAACGGCAAACTCGGCGAGATATATTCAATAGAAGCACAGATGAGCTGTACTCACCCTCGCGAAAAGCGGGATTGGCTTTCAAATCTTCCCGGCGGGATGATGTTTTATCTCGGTTGTCACCTGATTGATATTATACTCCGTTTTCAGGGAATGCCCAAACGAGTAGTTCCGTATAATTTTCGGTCCGGTTTTCTTCACGCTTCGGGAGAGGACAACACATTCTGCCTTTTTGAGTATGAAAACGGCGTTTCTTTTGCAAAAACAGCTGCTATAGAACCCGGTGGTTTTGCAAGGCGGCAAATAGTTATTTGCGGAACGCGTGGAACATATGAAATCAAACCGCTTGAAGATTACTATAACGAAAATGAGATTTCAAATCTCAAAACTGATGTTAGATACACATTTGCAAATGAGGACGGAACATATTCGTGGAAGAATAGTGATGTAAAGAAAGAAAAGTTTGGTCCTTTTGACAGATACATCCCGATGATGTCTGCATTTGCTGCAATGGTTCGCGGAGAAATGGAAAACCAGTTTACACCGGACTATGAGCTTGAACTTTATAAAACAGTGCTTAAATGCTGTGATATAAAAATATGAAAGGATGTTTTTTTATGAAAGCGATACTTGTAAATGAAGACAAAAGTCTTCGGTGGGATAACGTTCCCGATCCGATAATCGGTGAAGAGGATGTTCTTGTTAAGGTAGAGTTTGCAGCACTTAACCGTGCTGACCTGATGCAACGCGAAGGTGATTATCCTCCACCTCCGGGATGTCCTGACTGGATGGGACTTGAGGTTTCCGGTGAGATAGTGGAAATGGGTGCCAAGGCGATAGAAAAGAGTAATCTAAAGCCGGGTGACAAAGTCTGCGCACTGCTTGGTGGTGGCGGTTATGCAGAATATGTTTCTGTCAAATATGATATGTGTATGCCGGTGCCGAAAAACTGCACTATGGCAGAAGCAGCGGCAATTCCTGAAGCGTTTGCAACTGCATATCTAAAGCTGTTTGTTGAAGGTCATGCCAAAGCCGGAGATACGTTGCTTATGCAGGCGGGAGCAAGTGGGCTTGCCAGTGTTGTTATTCCGATGGCAAAGGCTTTCGGACTCAGAGTTATAACAAGTGTTATTACCGATCCTGAAAACATAAAGCACCTTGGTGCGGATCTTGTTGTAAACACAAAGGAGCAAAGTCTTCCGGAGGTCCTCAAAAACGAAGAGCTTGCAGGTCGCGCAATTGATATTGCAATTGACTGTCTCGGCGGTCAGAATCTTGGGGATTGCTTGCCCTATGTAAAATATGGATGCCGTTGGATAGTAATTGCAGCTCTTGCCGGAGCCACTACAACCATTGAGCTTAAAAATATTTATAAAAAGAACATACGTATTGTCGGTAGCACGCTTCGCTCGCGTACGCCGGAGATGAAGGCTCAGATTCTTGCAAGCCTCGTAAAGGATATATGGCCAAAGGTCGAGGCAGGACTCATCAAGCCTACCATACATGCTGTTCTTCCGATAACGGAGGCTGAGACTGCACACGATATTCTCTACAAGGGTCAGAATGTAGGAAAGGTTGTTCTTGCGCTTGATTAACTAAAAAAGAAGAAATGTACCAAGAATAAATATTTTTGTCGGATCGGAGAAAACGTTTTTAAACTAAGTTATACGTGTTAACGAAGAGGAGCTTGGATGCAGCCGTGAGGAATTTGCGGAAGCACTTCGCGCAGAAGGAATAGGTGCGGGAGCAGGTTACATTGCACAGTGTGTTTATGCGATGGATATGTTTACAAAACAGACTGCATTCGGGGATATGAAATGTCCGTTTTCGTGCCCGTTTTACGGCAGAGAAATTGAATATAAAAAAGGACTGTGTCCCACTGCAGAAGAAATTCTTCAGAGCTGTGTACGGTTCGAGTGCAAAGAGGTTTATACACCGCAGGACCTTGAAGAAACCGTTGCCGCAATAAGAAAGGTTTCTGCATACTATCAGAAGAATAAAATGTAGGATGTTGTTATTTGCCGTTTTTGTATAGGGTATAATTGTGCCTGTGTTGATTTACATACAAAAACGGTTTTCAGGGAGAAAAAATATGTATATTATGCTTGTCATTTCCTCACTCCTGTCTGTGGGGTATACTGCGCTGACAAAAAGCTTTCAGCAAAAGACTGAGTCGGGAATCCGGCATCTTATGATGTACAACCTCATAAACGCGAGCTTTGGGTGTGTGTATTTTTTCATAGCATCGGGCTTTACCGTCGATGTAAATATGCTGACATTTATCTATGCTGTCGTGTATGCGATTACGGATATAGCAATGCTGTCATTTCAGATTTTTGCACTTGAGTGTGTTTCGGTATCGGTTGTTGCAGTTCTCGCAATGTCGGGAAGCATTCTTATTCCGTCCCTTTTCGGAATCGGATATTTCGGAGAAGCGGTTACGGTAAGGCTTGTTATCTCGTCGGTTCTGATTGTAGCGGCATCGGTGCTTCCGTTCATCCGCGGGAAAGCAGAGGATAAAAAGCTGTCGTGGAAAACAGCCTTTATCTGTGCAATGGTATTTCTGATGAACGGAGCACCGGTTGTTCAGATGCAGCTCTATGCCAAGGATACAAGGGTGTGCAGTTCACTTTCATACTTCCTGCTTACGAACATAATGATTGTAACCGTCTGCGCAACGGTGTTGCGCTTTGCAATATTGAAAAAGTCATTTTTTTCAAAAAACGGCAGGCGGGAGCTTCTTGGTATTTACACGCTTCCGCAAGCGGCAAATATCGGTATTCGAACAGCTATGATGAACATAACATCTGTTTTGCAGGTGGTTGTGCTTGCCGTTGTTCCGGCATCGGCATATGCCGTCCTTAATTCATCAATAATCCTTATCGGGGGATTTCTGGTTTCGCTTTTGGTATTCAAGGAAAAACAAAGCCTTGGAAATGTTCTCGCCGTAATATTGGCGATAGCGGCAATAGTAATAAATCCACAGGCGGTGTGATGACCTGTCATACAAAAATTTTGAGGTGATAAAAATGCGCGAATATGTTCTTTATAACGATGCTGTCCCGGCAAATTGGGAAGAAGGGCTTCCGGTAGGAAACGGAAGTCTGGGAGCAGTGCTCGGGTGCGGAATATCCCGTGAAACGCTGTACTTAAACGAAGAAACCGTATGGTCATCCAAAGAGCAGCCGGGACCGAATCCTGCAATGAAAGAGAAGATTGCCGAAATCCGCAAGCTTTTTCTTGACGGAAAGCCTGCAGAAGCAGATAAGCTCGCAAATAAAATTATGGGGGATTGCTTTACCCGTATTTGTTCCTACGAATCGGCAGGTCTTCTCAATATATCACTGCACGAAAATGACCACTGCAAAAATTATCGTAATGAGCTTGAGCTTATGCGCGGTGTAGCCACGGTTTCCTATGACCGCTTCGGCTCTCATTATACCCGCGAGTGCTTCTCATCATATCCCGATAACGTTATTGCTTACCGCGTAACGTCATCAAAGGAACCTCTCAGTGCATGGATATCCTTTGACCGTGAATATACAGAGGAAAGAAGTTCTCAGAACGGCGAGCTTATTGCTGTTGCACATACCGTAAGAGGAAAGCATAAATTCTGTGTGAGAGCACGCGTGATATCCGACGGACAGGTGAGCTGTGAGGACGGGGATATCTTCGTTTCCGGAGCAAAGAGCTTTTGCGTATATATCAATATCGCAACGCAGTTTAAACACGGCGAAGATTTTATAAATGCCGCAAAGCTTCCGGAAGAGAATGATTATGCAATTTTGCGCAAACGCCATGAAGATGATTTTCTGTCGCTTATGTCGCGCGCAGAGATAAATCTGCCGGAGCTTTCCGAGGTTGAAAATTCATCGATACGTTTCCGCCGCTCGGCATTTGGAATTAACAGATACCCGGATCACGGGCTTGCCACACTTCTGTGGCAGTTCGGGAGATATATGATGGTTTCATCGAGTCGCCCGGGAACGCTTCCGGCAAATCTTCAGGGCCTGTGGTCGGGAGAGCTGATCGTTCCGTGGAGCTCGGATTACCATTTCAATATCAATCTGCAGATGAATTACTGGCCGGCTGAAACCGCGAACTTATCCGAATGTCACCTCCCGCTGTTTGACTATATGAATAACTACCTTCTCGAATCGGGAAAGGAAACGGCAAAAACAGCTTACGGAACAAACGGATGCGTAGCACATCACTTAAGTGATATCTACGGCTTTACTTCTGTTGCGGACGGACTTTGGGGCTTGTGGCCGCACGGAACAAGCTGGCTTTGCTTCCATATGTGGGAGCATTACCTGTTCACAAAGGATAAAAACTTTTTACGTAATACGGCGTATGAATTTATAAAGCAGTCGGCAATATTCTTCCTTGAAAATATGATGGAAGATAAGAAGGGACAGCTTGTTTATGCGCCAAGCTCAAGCCCGGAAAACCGCTATTTTGTCGAGGATGAAAACGGCGAGAAGTACAGATGTTATCTCGCTATGAGTTCAACCATGGATGTCGGAATTATTGGCGGTCTCTTTCGTATACTTATTGACTCGGCGGAGATTCTCGGTATTTCTGATGATTGTGTAGAGAAAATAAAAGCTGCGAAAGCAAAGCTTCCTCCGTTTCGAGTGGGAAAATTCGGTCAGCTTATGGAATGGATAGAGGATTACGAAGAAACGGAAATTGCTCACAGGCATATGTCGCACACCTTTGCGTTCTATCCTGATAATGCTATTACACGCGCAACACCGGAGCTTTACAAAGCTGTATCTACTACTGTTGACAGAAGGCTTTCTGCCGCGTCATCGGGCGGAAGCATGGGGATTGACAACATAGGGCTGAGCTATGGCTGGCTCGTTTGTATTTTTGCAAGACTTCGTCGTGGAAATGCAGCAAAGAATAAGATTTATGACTTTATTCTCCATTCAATACGTCATAATTTGTTTGGATTGTGTATGAGCGGAGCGGGAAAAGTGTTCCAGATAGACGGTAACTTCGGCGTTTGTGCAGGTATTACAGAAATGCTCATTCAAAGCCATGAAAAAGTGATTTCATTACTTCCGGCGCTTCCGGACGACTGGTCTTACGGCTCATACCGCGGCCTTCGAGCACGAGGCGGGTATACCGTAGATGTAAAATGGGAAGATATGCAAATCTGCGACATATGCATTGCGGCAGACTTTCCGAGAACGGAAATAACCGCAGAGCTTCCGGAAACGCAGAAAAATATGACATTTGTTGATGATAGCGGAAATACATACACGGCAGTGGACGGCAAAATAAAGCTGTATATTGATGAGAAGATTCATCTTGCTTTAAAGTAAAACTTGTCGATAAAGAGGTTGAAATGAAATGGTAAGAAAGGAAGATCAAATTTATGTGGGCATTATATATGGATCTGGCAAATTACACGTCTGATCCGGTTTTTGAAGATGAAGCATGGGAGATTCTTGTAGATGAATGTGTAAAAACGGGAATTGATACTATCGTTCTCGGGCTGGCCAATGAGGTGAAATACACCTCTCATCCGGAGCTTTCAAGCAAAAAGGCTCTACCGCGGGCAAAAATTCGCAGAGAGGTAAAACGATTAAGGGAGCTTGGTGTATCACTCATTCCGGGTCTTAATTTCAGTGCATGTCACCAGAATTGGCTTGGAGACTACCGCAAAATGATGGGACTTCCGGAGTATTACAGGGTTTGCCGTGAAATCATATACGATGTTTGTGAGCTTTTTGATAATCCGCAGTATGTCCATCTCGGAATGGATGAAGAAGCAGAACCGCTTTTTTATAACAATTTTGAGATGGTATCATATCGGCGCAAAGAGCTTATATGGCATGATTTGCAGTTTTTCTGCGATTGCGTTGCTGATAAAGGTGTAACGCCGTGGATTTGGGCTGATTTGCGTATAGACAATCCCGAGGAATTCAGAGCGCATATATCAACTGAAAACATATTGCTTTCACCGTGGAATTATCGCGGACTTAAGAAAGAACACTACACTCCCGTTTCGTCAAATCCGAAATACGTGGAGAGATACTCAAAAGAACCGTATAAGCATCTGAATATGCAATACGTTGAGGAAGATCCTCTGTGTGTTCGCTTTATGAATGAGGCAGTGCCCACGGCAATGGACGGATATGAGATTGTTCCGTGTGCATCAATATGCTTTGGCTGTGAATATAACCCCGATGACATTGTTGAATACTTCACCCAAAATGCGCCGAAGGATAAGCTTAAAGGGTTTATGATTGCCCCGTGGCGCCGCATAACACTGAAGGATATGGACAATGTTATAAGAAATCTCACCCTGTTCAGAGAAGCGAGAGATAAATACGCAAATTAAAACGTGAATATGAAAAGAGGTATATTACAATGGCACCCAAAAGGATATTTTTTGACAAGACAGAGGTTGTTTTTATGGTTCCGGGCGGAAGCAGTGTTGCACGATGCCCGCTTTCGGCCAAGGAGATAGTTCGGATTCAGTTTGACGAGAGAGAGTCTAAATTTCTTGGGCTAATTCCCCAGAAAAGTGAAACTATCACCATTGTCTCCGGTAAGCTTGGTGTACCTATTGTTTACAAAAAAACACAAAACAAGAAGTATTTTAATGAATACAAGGAAAATCTTGTACGTTTTGTGAAAGAAAATAATGTAAGTTTTACAGATAATACCAATCGAAAATAAAGCTAAGTGAAAGTAAAAAGCATCGACTCTCAGAGATTACAGAAAGGCGATGCTTTTATTTTAATCCGAAGGCATAAAAAAGAGGAAGCGTATTTTCATATTCACTACGTGATTTTATCATTTCAGGGTATTTTTCTATATATTGTGAGCGTCTTTTTTGCATGCCGCGCGGAGGGGAAATATTGAATTTTTTCATTCTATTTTCCATATAAGAAAGGTTACAGAAGCCGCATATGTCTGAAATGTATGAAAAAGTATAATTTGAGAAAGAGCAAAGAATAATCGCGTGGCTTACGCGAAGTAGCTGCTGGTAAGTTGAAAAAGTGCAGTTCAATATCTTTTTTATAAGTCGGAAATAGTCTGTTTGGCACATATTGCTTATAGCAAGAAGATCATTGCTGTGGATGTGTTTGTTGTAATTGATATTTATATAATAAATACTCTTTGTGACAGGAATATATTTGTGTATAAGAAAGTTTTTTGCCGCAGTAACTGCTTTTTTATGCAACTTGAACTCTTTATGCATAAAGATATTGCAGAAACTTTGTTGTATCTCGTGAATTATTGCAAGCCTGCGCCGGTAATTTAATGAGGCGAGCTTTGTGATGAGTGCATCAGCTTGTTTTTTTGCTTCGCCTTGCAATGAGATATATAGTTCAGGGTGGAACCCGATGCTATCTGAAAATGCCGGCAGAAATAAATGCGTGATTGCTCGTAGTTGTTTTTCCTCTGAAAAATTGTCAAAAAAATTCAGCATAACGTTAATGAAGGCAATTGTGCAGGAGCAATTTTTTTCAATTATGTAGTCATGACTGCAGCCCGGAGGAATTATGACCAGAGAGCCTTCCGCGCAATTGTATGAGGAGTCTTTAAATCTGAATATATAATTACCTTTAAGACAATAAAAAAGCTGCGGATGGTCATGAAAATGGAAGTCGTTTTCTTTGCGGGGATTTTCGAAAGTAGAACAATGGACAAAAAAAGGATAAAGAGAGTCACTGAAATGTTGCCACATTCCACAGAAAGAAGCAAGTGATAGCTTTTTTGTATCCATTTTTAACCAACTCCGTTTCTTTTACAATGTTTATGTAAAGATAATAACATTTAAATATACTTGTGTCAACCTGAAAACTTTTCAAAAAATGTAGGATGTTGTTACAATCAGCCATTTTGTATATTAAAATTTTATTAAAATAGATGCGAGGAGAGATGTAAGATGAAGAATAATTTCTTGAGAAAAATAGTTGCATTAATTTCAATATTTACGCTGTTATGTGCGCAGTTGCCGAGTTTTGCAGCTAATGAGAGTGTGCTTGATTCTCTTTCAATTACATTCGATGCTTCGGCCTTTGCAGGAGCGGAGGCGAGCGAGAATGCAAATTTTACCGTAATTGGAGACAAGATGAAATCAGGTGCGCTTGTTACAAATAGCAGTTGGGACTTTATACAGGTTAAGGCGTTTCAAAGCTCAGGAAATGCAAAGGCAAACTGGGTAGAAATTCTTCCAAACACTGCCAATTATTACGGTACCTTTACTGTAAAGTCAAAGGATACGCTCCGCGCAGGAACATATCGTGTGAAGTTTACCGGCGGTACAGGTAAAGATTTGTGTATGACAGGCGTTTTTGTAGACGGTCAGTTTGTAGGCTTTTATGATGGATATAAAGCCGGTGCAGCTTATGAAAAAGGACCGGAAACTACGCTTGGGTATATCGAACTTGACACGGATAAACAAGTAGAAATAATGTTCTTCAACGCATCGGGAACGAACGGATATAAAATGCACCTTGCGGGAATCACTTTTGAAAGAGTTGAAGCGGCACCGCAAATAAAAGGTATTGTCTGCCAAATTCCGGATTCTGTCGAAGTCGGCAAGAGCTTTACTCTTACCCCGAAGGTAGTATATGACAACGGAGAAATAAAGCCGTTTTACGACTGGTCAACAGAACGAAAGAAAGACACTCGGAATAACATCATCGTAACCTCACAAAACAGTGAAGCACTGTTAGCCAACGTTTTGTGGGATGGTGCAAAGAGTGCTGCAATGACCGCAACAAGCGGTCAATATAAGGTTGAATTTACAGGAGAAACGGCAGGAGAATCAGTGATTACTGTTTCAGCCGTAGTCGGAGGGAAAACACTTACACCTATAACAAAGACTGTAAGCGTAACACCTGCTCCGAAGCTTCAGACAGTTGAAGTTAAGTTTGAAAAAGATACAATTCCTGCGACAAGAAGTACAAAAACCTCGCTTACGCTCATTCGCGACAACGGGGTTCCGTATAAAGAAGATTACACGGTTGCATATTCAACCTCAAGCGATACTGTTGCAACCATAGATCAGAACGGCGTTGTAACGGCACATAACCCCGGAACTGCGACAATCACGGCAACTGTAACCGCAAAAGACGGAACGATCGTTCCCGGAACCGGTACAATTACCGTAACTGAAAAACCGATTCTTGCATCGATTTCCGTTGTTGCCAAGGGAATGGTTCTTCCTTTTGGAGCAGAAACGGAAATCGTAATCACCGGAAAAATGAGTGACGGCATTGACGCGGTTATGACCGATTACACATATACATATGAAGCGGTAAAACCCGATATTGCAGATGTAAGTGATGAAGGAATAATCACAGCAGTCTCCGAGGGGCAGGCTCCAATTATCGTAAAAACCGTAAACGAAAATGGAACGGAATTAGCAGAAACAATAGTTATCACGGTCGATGAAAATCCGCCACCAACGATTGTTGATTTCAAACAGACAATAACAAAGGCTGACTACACTGTTCCGGATATTACCCCGGGATATAAAATACTTAAAGATATAAGTACAAGCATTGAGCTTTTCGCAAAGTATACCTTCGATGAGGTTGGCGAGGATTTCTTGTTCGTGCCGATGGGAGGCCCGGGAGGAGATTCCTACTGGCCTTCATATAAAGGAAACGGGGTAACCTTCGCATTTGAAGTTGATGTTCCGTTTGAAAGCGATTATCAGGTAGCACTATCCGGAGGAAGATTCAGTAACGGTGCATACACCGCTATATATTCAGGAGAAAAATATCTCGGCGATTACAACTTCTATATTCCCGAATCAATTTGCACTGTCGGCCCGGTTGTAAATCTCAATACCGTACATCTCAAGGCAGGTCCGAATATATTTTATCTGCGCCTCGTAAACGACAATTACTATCAGGGACGTGCGATTCTGAATACACTCACCCTTACTCCGATTGACGGAAGCGTGAAACTTTCGCATATTGATCTGGGTGATATGCAGGAAAATATAATTTTAGCAGTGGGCGAAAGCATCAGCGGAACATCAATCGTCCGAATGAACGATGATAGCGCATATCATTTTGCCGAATATACCAATGAGGGAAATCCCGAAACGAAAAATACGGTTTCGGCATCGTCAACGGGCGGAATCGAACTTGATTTTGAAGGACACATACTCGGAAAAACGGGAAAGAATAACTTTACGATTTCTGCAACAGAGGCGGGACCGGCAACCTTTACCATCACTGCAAATGTTAAAGGTGAAACAGTTACAAAAACCGTAAATATTGATGTAAAGAAAGATGATATCAAGTCTGCGAGCGCAAAAACGGAGGCAGAAGAAGTTTTCCTTGGTGACAGTACATATCTTATTCCGGTAACTACGCTTGAGAGCGGGAGAATTCTTAGCACCACATCATCAGCTACAACGGTATTCGAATCTAAAACACCGGATGTTGCCGTGGTTGATGAAACCACCGGACTTTTGACATCAAAGAGCGTAGGAACGGCTGAAATCGAGGTTACAACGACCTTCCTCGGTAAATCTAAAACCGGAATGGTTTACGTTGAAATACTACCCGAAGGAATGACTGATATAAAAATTTCAGCCGGAGGAAGCAAATATATCCGTTATACAGATGACGAGGCAGATACCGTTCCTCTTTACGTTCAGGCGATCAGTAATGTAGGTCGTGAGCTTGATATGAGTGATGCTGAGATTGCAGCAGAAGCGCTTACACCTGAATATGCGAAGCTTGACTCCGCACTCAACATAATTCCTATTTCGGCAGACCCGGATAACGGAAATGAAGCGGTTTTCCGCGTAACTGTAAAGCTGGATGGACGCATTCGCACAGTTGAAGCTCCGCTGACGATAGTTGTCGGCAAGAGCAAAGCGTCATATTTTACGGAGGATATAGTAAACGCAGTCCGGGAAAATGTGAAGAAGTATGATTGGGCGAAAGCAATTGCGGATAAAGCGATGGGCGATGCTGATTTCTATGTAGAAAATGTTGATGCTTTATATGATGCAATTCCGTCCGAAGGGCTTCCGAGAAGTCTTGCAGCAGGTATTATGGCAGATCCGTATAAATACTATTGCCGCTTTTGCGGAACGGACTTGCGAGCAAAGCACGGCGCATACTCATGGAATCACAATATAGTATCTCGTCCATGGAAGATTCAGTGCCCGGATTGCAAACGTCTCTTCCCGTCGAATGACTTTGAGGGATTCTACAAGCTTGGTTTAAACGAATACAAAGAGTTTGATTATCAGCGCGCTCTTGATGCGCATCACCGATTAGTCTATCACGGTGCAGCAGATGCCGGGTGCAGCTGTGATGCACCGGAAACTCCTGCATCGGATTTGGAAAAAACACCGGAGTGGTATGATTTCTACGGTTATGGCAACGATAAAGGATATCTTTATAACGACCTTTATAAGGATACAGACCCCAAGGATATTGCACATTTCCGCGAGGGCGAGGATATCAAAACATGGGGCGTCGACGACGGCTTCGGATATATTCCGCGCAAGGCAGATGGAACGGCATATACGCTTGTCGGTGCAAAAAATGTTATAACCCCCGAGCGGCATACATACATCTCTGAATATATTATGCAAGGCTTCTGGAACCACGGTCAGAACAGCGACACAAGCGGAGCGCTGATAAGAAGAGGACTTAACTTGTTGAAAAACACCTACTATTACACCGGCGATATCAAATACGGAAGAGCACTTGCGATTTTGCTTGACCGCGTAGGCGATTTCTACGGCGAATATGATATGACGCAGCATGACTATGAGGCTTTCAGAACGTCTGACACCTGTCAGGGTAAAGCACTCAATCATCATATCTGGGAAAACGGTATAGCATCACTGCTTGCCGAGAGCTATGACCTTGTATTCGATCTCTATGAAAGCGATCCCTATATTCTTAATTATATCAAGGACAAAGGAAAGACAATAAAGTTCCGCCATGCGAAGAATACTTCCTCACAGATTCGCACAAATATTGAGGACGGAGCATTGCGTGGAGGTCTTGAAGGACTTACCGGTGAGAATGCATACAGGAAAGGATATTCATTGCTTGGTGGGAATTTCGGATACCCGCAGGTTCCGAATGCTACTATGGCAATAGTCCTCGACACTATGCCGGAAACGGCAAAATGGCTCGATTATCTTATGGCTCCCGGTTTTAACGGAACTATAAATTCAACAGGCGGTGGAGTAGACGAATATCTCGTAAATCAGATAAGCCGTGATGGTCAGGGAAATGAGAATTCAGCGTACAACGTGGGATGGCTTACCTCCCTTATAAAAATCTCAGATATTCTTGATGATTATGACCGTTATCCCGTTGCAAACTTCTACAACAACCCTAAATTTGTGAAGATGATGTACTCCTTTATACCGCTTATGTCTTCTTACTATACACCGCAGATAGGAGACACATCGGTTGTTCTGGGCAAGGCACATTGGATAACTCACGATATAGCGATGCGTGGTTGGGCGCAAATAGGGGATCCGATATTTGCACAAGTGCTATATGCAATAAACGGTAATTCATCAGAGGGACTGCGTTACGGTATAGATGCAAATAACCCCGATCGTCTTGCGGATGAGGTGCAAGAGGTTATAGATACCTATGGTCCGTTAAACATTGAGTCGGATATATCCACAGGATTTGGTTTCGGAATACTCCGCGATGGTGCAGAATACAGAGGTAACGGGCAAACGGCGCAGAATACATACCGCGACACATGGATGTATTTCGGTTCTTCTCTCGGGCATGGACACAGAGATACATTAAACCTCGGTATGACGGCATTTGGATTGAACTTTATGCCGGATCTTGGATATCCCGAAGAGGCAAGCATGCAGCCAAACCGTCTCCAGTGGGTAAGTCAGGCTATTTCTCACAATACCGTTGTAGTAAATGAAAAATCCGGCGGAAACAACAATACTATCAGCCGACCAAAGCATTTTGATGATGGCGGAATGGTCAAATTGATGGATGTTGACGCACCGGAGGTATATGAGAACATTGCCGACATCTACCGCAGAAGCGTAATCACGGTCAAGGTGGATGATGAAAATTCTTACACCGTTGATTTCTTCCGCATCCTCGGCGGCAACGACCACCTTTATTCCTTCCATGCATCAAGTGACGAAATTGCTGAAACTACCGGACTTAACCTTGACCCGCAGGTTGATGAAAACGGCGAGTACAAGGGTACGTATGCAGGCAAGGATGCAACATATATCGAAAAGACCGATAAAGAAGGGAATAAAACGGTAAGGCTTCCCGTTTCGGGAGAGACTCTCGCGGATAACGAGGTTGAGCTTCCTGTAGTAAAGGGACCGGACCCATATTCCCCGCAGGCATGGGATTACGACACCCTTTTCCCGCGTGGATACACATGGGTAGATAAAGTAGACCGTGACAATGCACCGGGCGAGAAGTTTGAGATTGATTTCAAGATAAAGGATTTCAATAAGGCAATAAAGAACGCTTCTGGTCTTCGTCTCCGGATGACGATGCTTGATAGCGGCAATCGTGACGGAAAGCGAGAAGTTTCGGTTTCGACTGTAAACGGATATGTTCCGAACAAAGTAGAAAACAAGAATATTCCATTCTTCCGTTATGTGTTTGTACAGCACAGTGCAAAGGATGAAAACTCAGAGCTTGACACGATGTTTGCAACCGTGCTTGAACCATATCGATCTGAACGATACATAAGGAAAATTGATGAACTTGAAATGCGTCCGGTGAACGGGAAAGAAGCTGAAAGTGATGTGCGTCGGGCGATAAGAGTTGAGCATGTTTCCGGCAGGGTAGACTACATTTTATATGCAACAAACAATGCGGTTACATATGAAATAACGCTCGATGACGAAACAAAGCTTGCGTTTTGCGGATTTGTCGGAGTGTATACCGTTCAGAATGGCGTAAACACAGGAAAATATCTCCATGACGGCACGGTGCTCGGCATACCAACCGCTACAACAGCAAGTATTGAAGGTGTAGTTTCAGGATTTACGCAGGATTCATCTGCGTTCAGCAACGAGATATCTCTTGTAGCAAATCGTAACATTACGGAAGCAGAGGCTTCTTCGCTTTCGGGGAAAATAATAATTGTTGAAAATGATGCGAAGGCGATAAACGGAGCATATAAGATTGAGAGTGCAACATTCAGTGGAAGAACGCTCACACTCAATATCGGAAATACAACGCTTCTGAATTCTTACAAAGATGCAAAGAATCCGGCTATGGGATATAATTGCAACATAGAGGTCGGACAGTCGGCAAGGATTCCTCTCTCGTATATTGAAAATCCGGCTCCGGAGTTTGCTTCTGTTCCAAACGGGCTCACAACGAGTGCCGGAAGCACAATGCGAATACCCATTTCTGCAACTGCGGCAGATGGCTGCGAACCTATAACTTATAGCAATGAAGTAATTCCGCGTGGGGCAAGCCTGAATGCACAAACCGGTCTGGTTACATGGAAACCGGATTCCTCGCAGGTAGGGGAGAATCATTTTGCAATAACGGCAACCGATGCATTTGGAAGAGAATCTACTATTCACTTTGCAGTAACGGTTTATGGTTCGACAACAGGAAGCAAGCCGTCAACGGATAATAATTCATCCGTCGAGAATTCCGGCAATGCCGGAGAAGGAACCACCTCCGGTGGTGGCGGTGGCGGAGGAGGCGGCGGTGCCGCACCGACAGACAAAACGGATGACACAACAAACACCGGAAATGAAGAAACCGACATCAATGACACACCCGACGCGTCGGGTGAAACGGAGACTCTCCGTTTCACAGACCTCTCTAACTACGCTTGGGCAAAGGGCGCGATAAACGCGCTTGCGGCAGATGAAATAATAAAGGGTACGACTGCAAGCACGTTTAGTCCGGCAAACAACATTACCCGTGCAGACTTTGCGCTGCTTCTTGTCCGCGCATTTGAGCTTGAAAGCGCGAATACCGAGAATTTTGCAGACGTATCCGCATCTGACTACTTTGCATCTGAGCTTGCAATAGCACGCAACACAGGAATAGTCAACGGTATAGGTGATAACAAATACGCTCCGCTGGGCACCATCACTCGCCAAGATATGATGGTGATGGTATATCGCGCGATAGAGAAGCTTGGAGTAGAACTGGGGGAGAATGCCGAACCTAAATACCCCGACTTCGACACCGTCGCACCTTATGCCCGCGACGCAGTATCAGCCCTCATCGGCGAAGGACTTGTCAACGGCAAATCCGGACGCATTGCGCCGACTGATTACACCACTCGCGCGGAGGTCGCAGTGCTCATTAAACGTATTCTTGACTACATATCCGAATGACAACAGGAGATATTTAAATGCAAAGAATAACGGTTCTTGTAACCAGACCAATTCAAAACAAAATTTTCACAGAGGAACAGCTAAAAAAACTTGGGGAGCTCGGAGTGTTGAGTCTTTACGACCGCGATGATTTCGCAGATCGCAAGCATGTGCTTGATTTCGTAAAGGATTCAAATGTTATCATAACATCGTGGCAAACACCGATGCTTGATAATGAAATTCTCGATCTGTGTCCCGAGTTACTTGGGGTTATTCACGGTGCGGGCTCAGTGAAGGATGTAATCGGTGATGATGTTATACAACGCGAATTACGTGTTACCGCATCGGCAAACGAGATAAGCCGCGGTGTTGCGGAAACAACGCTCGGTATCGCGATTGCCGCGTGCAAGGGATTCTTCTGGCTTCCGCAGGAGTCCCGTGATGGTCTGTGGCGCGAGAATTTCTGCAAAGTGACCGATTTCTACGGATTAAAAATCGGAGTAATCGGCGCTGGATATGCCGGCAGGCACTTTATAAAGCTGCTTAAGAGCTTTTGCGTAGAAATTTTGGTGTATGACCCATATGTACCGGCAGAGCAGATTATATTCCTCGGTGCAGAGAAGCTTGAGCTTGATGCTTTGATGTCGCAGTGCGACGTTATAAGCGTCCACGCACCGAGCATTCCTGAAACCGATAATATGATAAACCGTAACAATCTCAAGCTTTTAAAGGAAGGCGCCGTGCTTATAAACACCTCAAGGGGAAGCCTTATCAACGAAGAAGATTTGATAGCCGAGTGCAAAAAAAGAAACATCACGGCGGTGCTTGATGTTACTGCGCCCGAGCCGCCTGCGCAGGACAGTGAGCTTAGAAAGCTTCCGAACATTCATCTTCTTCAGCACACTGCCGGAGTGACAAACAACGGTTCAAAGCGCATCGGTAGACACGTTTGCGAAGAAGCACAGCGGCTTCTTTCCGGTGAAAAAATGAAATGTGAACTTGATTTATCAAGGCTCTCCACTATGGCGTAATTAACACAGCAGTGTTAATATAAAAAACAAACAGAAAGGAAAATCAGAAATGAAAAGATTATCCAAAATCACAGCAGGCTTTCTTGCAATGCTTATGCTCTTTGCATTTGTAGCCTGCACAAAGGCACCAACGGAAACTGGTACAGCTCTTTCGGACGGCGCAACTGTAAAACTTGTCACTCTGTCCGATCCCAGCTGGCCACTCAATGAAGATTGCAAGGCGTGGGAGTATATCCGCGAAGGTACGGGAGCAAACCTTGAGGTCCAGGCTGTTCCGAGTTCGGATTATTATTCCAAGGTTCCGCTTATGTTTGCAGCACCGGAGACACTTCCGGATCTGATGACATTTGACAACAAGGCTTCATCGGAAAAATATGCAACACAAGGAGCGCTTGTCGCGCTTGATGATGTCGCAGAGCATATGCCGAATTACAACGCTTTCATCGCATCGCTTTCTGAGGCAGAGCGTGAAAGACTTGTAACTACCCGCAAGGCCGCGGACGGTAAGGTATATTACAGCCCGACTTACGGACGCGAGTCTATGCAGGGTATGCGTGCATGGATGTACCGCAAGGACATCTTTGAAAAGCATAACCTCAAAGTTCCGGAAAATAAAGACGAGTTTGTTGAAGTATGCCGCGAACTCAAGAAAATATATCCGGACTCTTATCCGTTCTCAATGCGTAACGGTCTCAACTACATCAGTATGATAGGTCCGCAGTGGAAACCGTATTTCAGCAACTTCGCATATTATGATTTTGAAAGCGAAAAATGGAGCTACGGCGCAACAGAACCGACAATGCTTGAAATTCTTACCTTCTTAAAGCAGATGGTTGATGAAAAGCTTCTCCCCGCTGATTTTATGACGATAAACACGCAGACATGGCAGGAGCTTATAACAACAGACCGCGGATTTATCTTCCCGGATTTCCAGACGAGAATAGATTTCTTCACTCCGCTTGCGCGCACTCAGAATCCGGAATTCACGCTTACTGCGATGATTCCGCCTGTTATGAATGAAGAGACGGGGACGAACAAGATTGGCAGATTTAACATTGACCCTTACGGCTTTGTGCTTTGCAACACAAAGGATGAGAAAAGAATCTCAAACGCCGCAAAATATCTCGACTGGATGTTCAGTGACGAAGCGTGTGAGCTTCTTACGTGGGGAAAAGAGGGAGAGACGTATAACGTGGTAGACGGCAAACGCGTCTATATCACAGACGAAACCGGCGCACAGCCGAATACACTTTACGGATTCTCTCTTCCCGGAACTATTGCCCGCTTTGACTCTGCTGCTGTAGACGCTTTTGAATCTGAGTTTGTTGCTGCCGGACGTCATATAACAACGACATATCTTATGGATGAAGTTGCGCCCACAATGTGGCTTTCTTTCAATGAAGAGGAAACTAAGGTTATGGAAGTGGAACGGGTAGAAATAGAAACCTACACAAGAGAAATGATGTCAAAATTTATGCTCGGCATGGAGCCGCTTTCAAAGTTTGATGAGTTTGTCGAAACCATCAACGAAATGGGCGTTGAAAAGCTTCTTGCTGCATACGAAAGCGCATATAACAGAGTAAAATAATTATTCAGGGAGGAAAAGAAAAATGAGTAAATTTACCAAACGCGCATTATCTCTTATAATTTCCCTTGCAATCATAATCTCCATCATGCCGTCAATTGTCTTTGCAACAGAAGGCGCAGTTGAAAAGCTTACAATAAAGTTTGATTCATCTACATTTGCATCTGTCGGTGATAGCTCAACGGCACCTACGCCGAGTGAAAGCGCAAATTTCACAGTTGTTGGAGATAAAGTAAAAAAAGGAGCGCTTGTTACAAATAGCAGTTGGGACTTTATACAGGTTAAGGCGTTTCAAAGCTCAGGAAATGCAAAGGCAAACTGGGTGGAAATTATTCAGTCTGGTTATTATGGAACGTTTACAATTAAATCAAAGGATACACTCCGTGCAGGAACATATCGTGTAAAGTTTACAGGTGGTATAGGACCCGATTTGTGCATGACAGGCGTTTTTGCAGACGGCCAGCTTGCAGGGTTTTATGATGGACGTGTGGTAGGTTCAACTTATGACAAGGGAACGGAAACTGCGCTTGGATATATCGAACTTGACACGGATAAACAAGTAGAAATAATGTTCTTCAACGCATCGGGAACGAACGGATATAAAATGCACCTTGCGGGAATCAGTTTTGAAAGAGTTGAGGCGGCACCGCAAATAAAAGGTATTGTCTGCGAAATTCCGGACTCTATAGCACCCGAAGATAGTTTTACAATTGCTCCGAAAATCGTATATGACAACGGAGAAATAAAACCATATTACGACTGGACAACCGCACGCGCAAAAGATACAAATAACAACATAACGGTGACATCTGTAAACAGCGACGTGCTTGGTTGTGAGGTTTTGTGGGACGGAGCAAAGAGTGCTTCAATGACTGCAACAGGTGGTCAGTATCAGGCTTTGTTTACCGGAAAAACTGCAGGAGAAGCCGATATAAAAATAACCGCAAAGGTTAATGGAGTGCCGTACACTGCTAAGAAAACCGTCTGGGTAATTGACCCTGATAATCCGCCGACGGAATTCACGTTGAAAGTATCCGATAATTTCACAAGAGGTACCAATACACATCCGGATGTATTAGGTGCAGTGAAGATTGATAATTCATGGGGATGGAATGGTTTTATCCTGAATGAAGAATTGACATCGGATAAAGGTTATGGCAGTGATGTGGATGCAACTGCATCAGCAAACAAAACGGGGAAAAAGCTTGCAAATATCCGTTTAAATGTCGGCACAAAGACATATGAAGAAGCACTTGAAAAGATAGTCTTTACCAAGAATGTTCCTGTAGAAGGATGGTACAAGGTAAATGTCGATGGCACACTCGGAAAGCGTGGAGGCGTATTTGCCATATATGCAGATGAGCAATATATCGGAACATATAACTTTAATAACGGTATGGCAACGGATACATATGACAACGGTGATGCGATTGACATGAACACGGTATATCTCCCGAAAGGAGAGATTGATATTTCTTTCTGTGCCGTTGAAATTCCGTATTCGGATCCGGCAATTTATCTTGACCAAATAACTTTTACTGCATGGCAACCGGCTGACACCGATGCAGAGGATATCGACAATAAAATCTCATATATCGTCCGTGCAGAGGACAGTGCAAATAACAGTAAAATCACTGTTTCCGATGAAGCATATGAAGGAATAGGCAAGGTTGGCGAATGGACGGTAGGTGAATCCTTCACCGCAACGGCAAACGGAGATGACTTTGCATACTGGGCAAACGGAAGCGGCGCACCGGTAAGCACCAAGGCAAGTTATACCTTTAATCCGACAAGCAACTTCACGCTTGAAGCAGTTTATACTCCGGCTGATGCGACAACAAAGACAGTTCAGTTCTGGAATTACAACAGAGTGTACCTCGGCGAGGAAACAACTGACGGCGAGACTCTCGGCGAAAAGATGCCTGCAGCTCCGTCCCTCAACGGCTATACTTTCTCAAACTGGGTTGCAGATGGAATAGGCGTATTTAATAAAGATACAACCCTTGAAGATGCTATCACCCGCGTTGTAGCACAGTTTAAAAAGAACGCTTCGGCATTCAGTGTCGGCGGAGAGACCAAAGCCTACGACGATACTTACACAGATACAGCTGCTGACGAAAAAGACGGTACGGCATTCTCATACTGGACAATAGACGGACAGGTTGCATCGTATAACAAGACACTCTCGTTTAACGTATGGAACACTGTTAATGTAGTTCCTGTATACGCAGGAACAAAGACTGCCGTTCCGACAGTTGTACTTGACAAGGTAAGCAATGAAGAATACTTCATTCTCTACGAAGTTCCGGAAGGCTATACTGCAGTTGATGCAGGTATCGTATTTGGAAACAATGAGCCGAGAGTGGACAGCACTGATGGCTCAAAGGCAAGTGTAAAGAAGGCGGGAGCAAAGGGACAGTTTACCGCCGCTCCGCATGAGGGTGCAGCCGCGACCGTTAAAGCACGCGGATATGTAATGTATACCGACAATGCAACCGGTGCTCTCCGCATCCTTTACACCACCGCACAGTAAATTCTTGCAAGAGGTAGAATAAATATGATCTGGTCTTTATATGCAACGCTCGGATATAATATGTGGTACACCGAGCTTCCCGAAGTTCCGTTTGAAGACGAGGCATGGAAAATTCTTGTTGATAAAGCAGTTGAAAACGGCTTTAATCAGATAGTTCTTGATTTGGGCGAAGGGGTGCGCTACGGCTCGCACCCCGAGCTTGCCCACCCCGGTGCGTGGACGCGCGAACGTGTCCGCGAAGAGGTTAAGGCATTGAGAGCGCGGGGAATAGAGCTGATTCCAAAGCTCAATTTCTCAGCCGGTCACGATATGTGGCTCGGCGATTACGGAAAGATGATTGGGCTTCCGGAATATTATCGCGTGTGCCGTGATCTTATAACAGAGGTGTATAATCTCTTTGACAAGCCGCGGTACATCCACCTCGGTATGGATGAAGAGGACGATCCGCAGTTCTTTAAGCAGATGGAGCTTGTTACATATCGCCGCGGTGAGCTTCTGTGGCATGATTTGCAGTACCTTTGCGACTGCGTTCGCGATATGGGCTCAACGCCGTGGATCTGGGGAGATATCCCGTTCATCCACCACGAGGAATTCTTTAAGCGTATCAAGCCGGGGAATATAATGATATCTCCGTGGAACTATCGCGGACTCAAAGAAGAGCATTATACACCGATAGAAACAAAGCCGGCATATTACGAAAAGTATGCTCCTCTCGGTTACAAATATGTCGAGCAGGACCCGCTTTGCGTTCGTTATATGGAGCGCTCTGTTCCGACTGCGGAAGCGGGGTATGACATTGTCCCCTGTGCGTCAATCTGCTTTGGGTGTATGTACAATCCGGATGATGTGGTTGAATATTTTATGCAGAACGCACCGTATGACCACCTCGCGGGCTTTATGATTGCACCGTGGAAATCAACGGAGATGAAAAACATCGACGAAATCGTAAAAAATATGGAAATGCTGAAAGCTGCAAGAGATAAATTTTGCAAGTGAACACTGTGAAGAGCTGCCTGATGAGTCGGGCAGCTTTTTTCGTAGAATAAGTGTAAAAAAAACAAGAAAAAAGGTAAATACACCTGAGTGAAAAAGCGATATACTTTTGTTGTAGAAAAGGAGGTTGTATCCGCTGTGAAAAAGATAGGTCTTGTAAATATTGATACCTCGCATCCGTTTTCGTGGGCGCAGAAAATGGCAGAGAATCCTGAGCTTGATATACAGTATTCCATGCTGTTTTCCGATGGCTTCCGCGGTGATGATGAGGTAAACTGGATTATTGACAAATACAATATGGAAGGGCGCGCGGAAACTATAGCCGAGCTTGCCGAAAAATGTGATGCAGGCTTCGTTCAGTCGTGCAATTGGGAAAAGCACGTAGAGCAGGCTCTCCCGTTTATTGAGCGCGGAAAGCCCGTGCTTCTTGACAAGCCGCTTGTCGGAAGCGTGAAGGATATAAAGAAAATCCGAGAGCTTGTTGCCGGAGGTGCGAAGATTATCGGTTCATCCTCCGCACGCTATGCTGCGGAAATTCAGGATTTCCTTGCACAGCCTGTTGATGAGCGCGGCGAAGTTGTTGCGGTTTACGGTGAAAGCGGCGTTGACGAGTTTAATTACGGCGTGCACATCGGCGAAATTCTTTCCGAGCTTGCCGGAGCTCCGGCAGTGTCCTGCCGCTTTGTGGGAGCAACTGAGCGTGAGGACGGTAAGTGCGAGCTTTACAACGTCCGTTTTGCAAACGGCGTTATCGGTACATATTGCACATACCTTTCCGGATGGCGTCCGTTCAACGTTTCAATTATGACGACAAAAAGCTCAACCTGCTTTAAGATTGACTCATCCAAGATTTATATGGCGTTGCTTACACGCGTTTCAGAGTATCTCAAAACGGGAGAGGTAAAGACCGCAGATGTTGAGAAAATTCTCAACGTTTCCGAATTTATGCTTTGCGGTAAGCGCAGCCGTGATTTTGAAAACGGACGCGAAGTTAAGATTGAAGAGCTTTCTGATGACGATAAGTTTGACGGATATGCGTTTGAAAAAGCTTATGGCAGTGCCTCAAGCGTTATATATAAAGATTAAAAGGAGAGAGAACGAAAATGAAAATATCAATTTTTGTCGGAAAAAATGGACAGGAAAGAATTTTTGGAGAAAAGTATTACGCACGTCTCCGGAAATACGGTGATGTTGCACTCTGGAACGGAGCTGACGATTTTTCAAACCGCGCAGAGGTACTTGATTTCATAAAAGATTCTGATTTCATCATCACATCATGGGGCACTCCGGCTATAGAAAAGGACATCATTGATGTTTGTCCGAATCTTAAAGGCGTTTTCCACGCTGCAGGCTCCATAAAGCCGATTATGTCAGATGAGCTTATGGCAAGAGAAGACATCCGCCTTACGGCATCTGCAACAGCAATAGGCGAAGGTGTTGCAGAAACTGCTCTTGGCTTTGCTATCTCCGCATGCAAGGGCGCATTCACTATGCCGCGTTATACACGCGCAGGCGAGTGGAACGCTCACAATGCGACAGAGGTTATCGACTTTTATGACATCAAGGTCGGTATCATCAGTGCGGGCTTTGTTGGTCGCCATATGATTAAGCTTTTGAAGAATTTCCATGTTGATATTCTTGTATATGACCCGACTTTATCTGCAGAGCAGATTGCAGAGCTCGGCGCAGAAAAGAAAGAACTTAATGAGCTTCTTGCAGAGAGTGATGTTATCTCGGTTCACGCTCCGATGATTCCTGAAACAAATCATATGATTAACAAAGATAACATTGGGCTTCTCAAAGACCGTGTTATCATCGTAAATACTGCACGCGGAACAATATTCGACGAGCCGTATCTTATCGAGCGTCTCAAGGAGAAAAAAGGTATGTTTGCGTGCCTTGATATCACCGAGGTTGAGCCGCCTGCAACGGATAACGAGCTTCGCTTCCTTGATAACGTCAATCTCACTCCGCATCTTGCGGGAACAGCATCCAACGGTCAGCGCCGTATCGCCCTCCACGTCTGCGAGGAGATGGACAGATTTATGGCAGGCGAGAGAATGCGCACTGAAATTGATCGCGAAATGCTTTCAAAAATGGCATAACTCCGTGCCGTTCCGTTTGGTGAATGATGAGCTTCGTAATGCGAGTTGCGGAACGGAAGGTGTTTCCTTAAGACAAAAGGCTGTGCAAAGCATAGCCTTTTGTTGAAATATTGCCACATCTGTGTTAAAATTGATTATACGGAGGGGATGCCTGTGTTTAAATCACTTCGCAATATAAAGCTTTACACTCTCATAAGAACAGAATATCGCACGAAGTATTTATCGGATAATAATACATACCATTGGCATGATTATTACCAGTTTGTTTATGTGCGCAAAGGCGAAGGAGTTGTTTTTGTCAAAGATGAAGAACTCCGGGTTTCGGAAAACGACGTTGTAATAATAAAAAGAAACGAACCTCACACCTTTGCTTGCTTTGGAGATAAGCTTGAAACGTATGAGGTTAAGTTTATTATCATAGATGAAGAAAAAGATTTTTTAAATTCCGGAGAACGGTATTTCTGCCGTGACACGGACGGAAGCATTAAGCACGCTATCCGACAGATAGAGCGCGAGTCTGAAAACGTTGATGGCTTCAGCCGTGATGTCGTATCTGTGGAAATGTGCAAAATTTTGCTTTTGATGCAACGTGAAATGAGCCGAAGCCGCGAAATGGCAGACATAAAAGAAACGCAGGATGTTAATGAAGTAAACGACGATCTTCTTGAAAAGGTCAAGTCCTTTATAGATAATAATATCAGTGAGAACATAACCGTAAAGGACGTTTCGGACTATGTCTGTGTTGAATATAAATATTTCAGTCATCATTTTGCTCTGCGTTACGGTATGCGTCTTAAGCAGTACATCCGAAGAAATCGCGTTGAGCTGGCGAAAGAGCTGATTGTAAACTCCGATATGAATATGACAGCTATTGCCGAAAAATGCGGGTTCGGTACAATCCACTATATGACGCGCGTTTTCAAAAACGAAGAAAATATATCTCCTACAGAGTTTCGCCGCAGGTTTAAAAACAGTCATGCCGTTATGCTTGATGCAGCACCGGCTTCATATTATCCCGGCGGAATAGAAGAATAGAAAAGAGGCTTTGATTATGCTCAATATTTTGAATACATCGATAAACTTTGTGCGTGAGCCACTCCTTGCTCCGTTCGGCTTCAAGGGCGGGCATCTTGATGAATTATGGCAGATTGTCGTAAAGGTTTCCGATGGAGAGAGCTCGGGCATCGGCGTAGGCGTGCAGAGTGTTCTGTGGTCGGATGCAGATGTATTTGCAACTCACAGCCAGTGCGGCGGAAATGCCCTTATGATGCTCATCTGCGAGTTTGCACTTGGCAAGATACGCGGTAAAAGCTTTAAAACACCGTTTGATGTGCTTGATTTCGTCCGTGATGATGCGATAGAGTATGCAAAGAAGATAACAGGGAAAGAAGATCTGCGCGAAACCTTTGTTATGAATGCACTTGTTGCTCTCGATAATGCAGTGTGGCAGCTTTATGCAAAGAAAAAGAATAGCGAGGATTTCATTTCCCTCGCGGGAGAAGAGTTTGCTCCGGCACTGTCGTATCGCCACACTAAGCTATGCAATATTCCGCTTATCACGTATGGTCTTTCGGATGAGAAAATCCACGGACTTCTCAAAGAAGGCTTTTTCCTTCTGAAAATAAAAATAGGCTCAGACCCGGACGGGGATAAAAGTCAGGAAAAAATGCTGGCATGGGACAAAGCACGCCTGAAGCAAATCCACGATATTGCCTCGCGGTATACAACCGAGTTTACCGAAAACGGAAAGATAGCCTACTATATCGACGCAAACGGACGCTACGATTCGCTCGCCCGTATGCAGGATTTTCTTGACTACGCGAAGGAAATCGGTGCGCTTTCTCAAATTGTTCTTCTCGAAGAACCGTTTGCAGAGGATAATAAGCTTGATGTTTCATCTCTTCCGTGCAGGATTGCCGCAGATGAATCTGCGCATTCCGTGCATGACGTTGAAGAGCGAATTGCGCTCGGATATACTGCAATTGCGCTTAAACCCATCGCGAAAACTATGTCCGAGAGCCTTCGCATCCTTGCTGAGGCACATAAGAAAAACGTTGTCTGCTTCTGTGCGGACCTTACGGTAAACCCGCTTATGGTCGAGATAAACAAAAACGTTGCGGCAAGAATTGCACCGATACCCGGAATTAAAATCGGTGCAGTTGAGTCTAACGGCGCACAGAACTACACCAATTGGGCAAAGCTTTATTCGTATCACCCGATGGGGAATGAAAGCTTTGCCGCACCGAAAAACGGTATTTACGAGCTTTCTGATAAGTTCTTTGCCACCGCCGGCGGTATATACCGCGACTCAGCGTATTATTCCGAAATTGTGAAGTAAAATATGATAAAAACAATAAATATCACTTATATCGGACCCGAATGCGTACTTGTGTACTGCTTCGGGTTCGTTTTTTTCTTTGTACGGCATTTGCGTTGTTCATAAAAATGCAACAAATAGTAACAATGATGTTAGTACTTATTGCGGAAAACGCCTTGACAAAACCAATATTTATGTTATACTATTTAAATATAAATTCAGAAAAAACAGAAATTTCGCAAAGGGATATCCCTTTGGTGTTGTATGAGATACAACACCAAAACTGCCTCATCGCTCACTAAAAAATCAATTTGAACGTATATAACGGCGGAATGCCCACACTCCGCCGGGTATATAAAAAACGTAATGAAATGTTGCACAAATCGCCATCCGTGTCATCCTGAGCGGAACGAAGTGTAGTCGAACCGGAGCGGATGCTTGCATCTGCGAAGGCACCCGTAAGGGTGGGATCTCACCGGACGCAAAACACCTGAAAAGATCCCGCGCTTGCGCGCTCTCTCGCGTTATCGCTCGAGTTCGACTGCGGGCTTCGCCCTCCGCTCAGGATGACATGGAAGGAAAATGTTCAGCATCATATTACACAAAAAATCCAAAATTAAGAAAGGTGAAAAATCAAATGGCAAATTCAAAGGCAACAAAAAAAGCATTGTTTATGAGTATGCTCTCGCTGCTCCTCTGTTTCACAATGCTCATGGGTGCAACCTTCGCATGGTTCACCGACACCGTGACGAGTAAGAATAACCGTATCGTCGCAGGTAATCTTGATGTTGACCTCGTGATGTACAAGGAAGCTGACGGGAAATATGTTTCTATTGCAGGCGGCAATGGCGATATCTTCTCTGAAGCAACCGGCAATGGCATCAACTGGGAACCGGGTAAAACGGAAATCGTTTACCTCGGTGTTAAAAACTTGGGAAGCCTCGCTCTCAAGTACAATATTTTACTTGATATTGTAGACGGCGAAATTCCGCTCTCAGGATCACTTGAATACGCAATTATCGATGGCGCAGAATACGAAGCAGATAAATATGCAAACTGGCAGGCAGTTAAGGCTGCTGCCGGCAGTCAGGTTGCTCCGATGCCGACAGGTACAGGTTTGCTCGCAGCTGAGAACGGTACACTTGACGGAGTTTTAACAAATCCCGATGTTGAAGAAGTTGAATACTTCGCTCTTGCAGTACATATGAAGGAAGAAGCAACCAACGAGTATCAGAACGGTAGCATCACAATCGACGTAACAGTTCTTGCAACTCAGCTTGCAGCAGAGTTCGACAGCTTCGATAATACATACGACGAAGAAGCTCCTTTCGGCACCTACATTGAACTTAATGCCGGAGACGACCTTCTTGCGGTAATGGCTTCTGCTGAGGCAGATATGCCCCTGACCATCAAGCTTAACGGCGATGTAGAATGGCCTACAGATGGACACCACGGCGAAAACGATATTACTCCAGCTTCTTCCATAGTCATCGACGGTAATGGCAATACTATTACTGCAACCGGCTCCGGTGTTACTCCTCTTGGCGATACCGAAGCTCCTATGACATTGAAGAATGTGAAAATTGTTGACAATTCCGTTTCTTATGCTGAAGACTCTTGGGAATTTACTTATCTTGAGATGGGTGGTACCAGCCTTACCTGCAACAATGTAACCTTTATTGATGAAATCCAATTTGGCACCAACGCAACTTTTACAAATTGTACTTTTGAGAGCAATGAAGAAAGTGTTTACGCTGTTTGGGTAGAAGATGGCTCTGCTGTTTTCGACAACTGCACCTTTACAGGATACAGAGGTCTGAAGACGCACGAAGATTACGGTTCTGAAGTAAGTTCTGTTGTTGTTAAGAATTGCACCTTCAACAGCATTACAAAGAAGCCCGGCATTGCACTTGGTACTTTGAATGCCGATACTACTGTTTCTGTCACAGGCAGCACATTTATTAACTGCCAGGCAGGTGATCAGGGTCTGTATATCTATGAGACTGATACTGATGTAACTACAATCAACTTCACTAACGAAAACAACACCGTGTTGAGCAATGCCACCTTTGTTTCCACCAAGGATGAGTTGCTTAATATGAGCGCAAAGGCTCTTACGGGTAACAATGGAACGGCTGAAGAAGCTACAATAATTCTTGATGCTGATATCGATATGCAGAATGCAGAATTCAGTGCTATTATCGCTCAGCGTGGCGACAAGCTGACTATTGTTGGTAACGGTCATAAAATTTCCAATGTAAAGCTTGTTTCCGGTGAGAATGACAATACTACAGGTCAGGCAAGTATGTTCTATGCATATCCGAATTCCATACTTACAGTTTCCAATCTGACTCTTGAAAATGTCAACGTAACTGCTGAAGAAAATGGAACCGGTTATGCTGCTGCTGTTGTTGGATATTGCGAAGGCAATGCAATTCTTAATAACGTTGATGTTGTGAATGCAACAGTTACCGGTGTGAAAAGCTCCGGTATGCTCGTTGGTCATTTGAGCGGCAGCTTGACAGCAAAAGATTGCGAACTTTCCGGCACTGTAACCTTAGCTGATTTTAGCGAAGAAGCCAATGGCCATTATGCAGGTAAATACATCGGAACTTTAGCAGGTGCGGCAACCTTGACTAATTGCGAAGCAAATGTAACCGTAAGCGGAAATCTTAATGCTGCTAATGACGGCGATGTTTTTGGTCGTAAGACGGATGCCGGTTCATTGAACTAATCTTGTAATTCAAAATCTATAAGTTATCATCATAAAGCGGAGTGGGCACCGCTTTGATGCAAAACAATCAAGCAGGTAGTGTAGCGAAATGCATTTCGCTACACTACCTTTGAGGCTTTAGAAAAATAGTGCAGAATGAGCAAATCGGACCCGAAGTAGTACATAAGTACGTCGAGAGGTCCGATTTGCTCATAGCATAAAGTGTAACTAAATCCTCAAATTCGGCTTTTGCCGAATTTTCAATTCACTTTCAAGCTTCATACCATATACTTTTTTCGATGTTATCTGCAAAAAATATCACTTTTACACTTTATGCGGTCTGGGCTGTTTTGCTACAGCCTCTGCCGTTTTTCACTTAAACACACTTACAATTTCTTTCCTCGTACACTCTTCCGGTGAATATCGCCATACATCAATGTGTCCGCTTGTGATAAAATAGTCCGAAGGAGTTATAAGTCTTTCCGTTTTCTCACGGAATACATCAATAATAATGAGTTTGATTTTCATTTTATCGGGAAGAATGCTTTTTATAAAGACTGATACGCAGTCGCCTGTTTTCACATCCGGGCGGAATTCCGCAAGCCCCGAAAGGTTAGGGGAGAGCTCTATAAATATGCCGTATTCCTCAATTCCGCGCACTATCCCGCGAACAGTCTGCCCGACTTCAAAGCGCGCGGCGTTTTCTTCCCATGTGCCCAAAAGCTCTCTGTGGCTCAGAAAAATTCTTGATTTGTCGAAATCCATTCCGGTTACAACGGAAAAAATTTCATCGCCGACGCGAAACCTGTTGCACGGATGCGAAATGCGGGAAACGGATATCGCCTCAATGCCGATAAGTGATATATTGCCGCAGCCTATGTCAACAAAGGCACCAAACGGCTCTAAATGCGTTACGCGTGCGGGCAGTATATCTCCGGAAACCGTTTTGGTCATAAGCTGCCGTAAAGCTTTTTTTTGAGCAGCGACTCTTGAAAGATAAAGGCTTATTTTTCCGTTTTCGTTATCAATTCCGCGAATAATACACGCAACCGGCTTTCCAACTCTTGAAATAACGGCGATGTCACGTGTTATACCTTCTTCAATTCCGAGCGCGGCTTCCGCTCGGGGAATTATTCCGATATGTCCGTTTAAATCAACCGTAAGATTGTGTGAAGAGTCGCACAGCAAAACCTCGCCCTCTACGATTAGTTCGTTTTCCATTGCGTCGCGCAAGGCGTTTTGCGACGATATATTTTTTAAGTTCTGTTCTGTATGTATAAGCGCGCCTTCCGGTAAAAAAATTGTATCGCTCATATTTTGAAGGTCCTCCTCGTATGGGATTTCCTTAAATGTATATGCGCGCATTGCAGAAAATATTATGCAAAAAAGCCGAAGCAGTCAACCTGCCTCAGCTTCGGAAGTATAAGGGTTATGCGTTTGCCTGATTGATGAGCTCAACAAGTGTTTTCGCGTCTGCGATAAAGCTTTCGTCAGAACCGCCGCGAACAAATTCAAGCATTGCGTGGCGGATGGTATCATCACCCTTAAACACTGAAAAACGCTCTGCCCAGATGTCGGTTGCCTCTGAGAGAAGGAGCTGCTCTCGTCCGGTTGCAAAGGTTTTGAAATAATACACGTGCAGATTTGTAAGCTTTCCGGAAGCGTAAATCGTACGAAGAGAATGCATTTGTTTATCTTCCGGTACCTGAAGCAATGCCTGCCAGTATGTACGGAAGTTCGGCTCATTAACCTCAAGCATATAGAAAAGCTGGCTTTCGGGGAAATCGGTTATTGTGTGTGCGTGGCATTCGGTAGAAATAGTGATGCCGTAGTATGCTGCTTTGTGGCTTATATCCTTTGCCTCAAGGACGAGAGCTTCACGGGCGTCGGGAAGAAGATATGCCGACGGGCTGCCACCTGCCCATACTCTTATCTCATCGGTTCCCAGTGCTTTTGCGCTCTCCAGGAACGGAACGATATCCGTGCCTGTGCCGAGACGGAAGTAAGAACCGTAGGAGGAAACCTCAAGTCCTGCGTCCTCGGTCATTTTTTTAACTTCACGAGCGATGTTCACATCGCCCGCGGGAACATGAACATCGCTGCCCCATTCGATGGAATGGAGTCCTGCTTTTGCGGAAATTTCGACAATTTCCTGTGGGGTTTTATTTCTGAATGTAACCGAACAAAGTCCTGCTTTAAGCATAATAAACGTCTCCAAATCTTTTGAAATTTTACCTTATATATAATAAAATATAACTGTCTGTTTGTCAATGGGGAAATGGAAAATGCCACACATTTTTTTATATTTTCTTGCGTTTTCCTTCAGAATATGTTATTATATATAAGAAATTTAAGGAGGTTGAGTTTTTTTATGAAAGAAAGAGAAAAGTTTTCATCACGCCTCGGATTTATCCTTATTTCTGCGGGCTGTGCAATAGGTCTCGGTAATGTATGGAGGTTTCCGTATATAACAGGGCAGTACGGCGGTGCGGCATTCGTGCTTATCTATCTTCTGTTCCTTGTTATCCTCGGTCTTCCGATTATGGCAATGGAGTTTTCTGTTGGTCGTGCCAGCCGCAAAAGTGCTGCGCGCTCGTTCCATGAGCTTGAGCCTGCGGGAACAAAGTGGCATTGGTTCAGCTACCTTGCCGTTGCGGGAAATTACCTGCTTATGATGTTTTACACCGTCATTGCAGGGTGGATGATTGCATACTTCGTTAAAATGCTCCGCGGTGAGTTCGTCGGTCAGGATCCCGCTGCTGTTGAGCAGATTTTTGGAACAATGACTTCGCAACCAATCACGATGATTTTCTGGATGATTGTTGCAATAGCTATCGGCTTCGGTGTCTGCGGTCTTGGACTGCAAAAGGGCGTTGAGAAAATTACAAAGTGGATGATGTCCAGCCTTTTTGTGATTATGCTTATCCTTGTTATCCGTGCCGTAACTCTTCCGGGAGCTTCGGAAGGTCTTAAGTTTTACCTGATGCCGGATTTCGGGAAAATGGCAGAAGCGGGAATAATAAATGTTGTTGCCGCTGCAATGGGTCAGGCGTTCTTCACGCTCAGCATCGGCATCGGTTCGATGGCTATATTCGGCAGCTACATCGACAAAAACCGCTCACTTATGGGTGAATCTGTAAGCATCCTTACGCTTGACACATCTGTTGCGCTGCTTTCCGGTCTTATCATTTTCCCAGCGTGCTTCTCATTCGGCGTAAACCCGGAAAGCGGACCTAACCTTGTGTTTATCACTCTCCCGAATATCTTCAATGCAATGGTCGGAGGAAGAATCTGGGGTATCCTTTTCTTCGTGTTTATGTCTTTTGCGGCGCTCTCTACCGTTATTGCGGTATTTGAAAACATAATTTCATTCGGTATGGATTTATGGGGATGGTCGCGTAAAAAGGCGGTTATCGTCAATATTGTTCTCATAACGGTTCTTTCAATTCCGTGCGCACTTGGCTTTAACTTGTGGAGCGGTTTCCAGCCGCTTGGCGCCGGCTCAAACATCATGGACATTGAGGACTTCATCGTAAGCAACAATCTCCTTCCGCTCGGCTCGCTTGTGTATCTGTTCTTCTGTGTAACGCGTTACGGCTGGGGCTGGGATAACTTTATGAATGAAGTAAACGCAGGGCAGGGAATGAAGTTCCCGCGTTGGATTCGCTTCTATGTAACATTTGTTCTTCCGCTTATTGTTCTCTTTATCTTCGTTCAGGGATATGTAAGCAAGTTCTTTGGTTAGTATAAAAACACACAGCGCTGTGCATTTTTGCACAGCGCTGGTTCTATCCGAAAAACTTTTTCTTAAACGGCACATCCTTCACGGTAAATGTTTTTCCGTTTAAGTATTCAAGCGCTCCTGCCGGTGTGCTGAACTTAAACACAAGCTTGTAAGAACACAACGCCTGATACTTCATGCCAAGGCGTTTGTTTTCAACGTTTCTTCCGTATTTCCCGTCACCGACGAGCGGGTGGCCGATGCTTGCCATATGTGCGCGTATCTGATGCGTGCGCCCTGTGATAAGCTCGCATTCTACAAGCGAAATATCTCCGTTTGATTTAAGCGTCTTATATTTCGTGACCGCGGTCTTTGCCCCCGGGCACGGATTTTTTTTGACATAAACGCGGTTTTCCTTTGCATCCTTAAAGATATATCCGCGGAGCGTGCCGTTTGTGGGATTCGGCTTACCGAGAACAAGACAGAGATAGTATTTTGCCATCTCGCGGTTTTTTATCTTGTCGTTCATTATGCGCAGTGCTTCTGCATTCTTCGCGGCGATAACTATTCCGGATGTATTTCTGTCAATTCTGTTGCACAACGCGGGGATAAACGAATTTTCCTCTTCGGGGTTCCACTCTCTGCGATGTGCGAGGTATGAAAGTATCTGTGCAATAAGCGTCTCTCCTCCGGCTTCGTCATCGTGAACGGAGATTCCGGCGGGTTTGTTTGCAAGGAGTATATTTTCATCCTCGTACAGCACATCCGGAAATGATGCCGTGAGCTTCGCTTCTGCCTTTTTTGCGCGCGTCGCTTCAAAGAACTCGTCGTTTATATACATCGTCACAATATCGCCGGGCATAAGCTTCGCTTCTGCCTTTCCCCGCGCATTGTTTACTTTTATCCTTTTCAGCCTTATGTATTTTTGTATAAGGTTTGACGGAAGTGACGGCACCGCTTTTGCCACGAACTTGTCAAGTCTCAGTCCCGCATCGTTTTGTTTTATAGTAAATTCCCGCATATTTTCCTCCGTAGCAGTAATTGATTTAATTATAGCAGAAACAGAAGAAAATTTAAAGTGTTTTTTCAGAAGCAAAATAAAATTAAAAACTCAAAAATAACCTTGCAAAAGCGGTTGATATTTTTGCGCGTATATGATAAAATAATTAAATAATGTTATATGTAAATTTTGGAGGCGCAAAATATATTATGGAATTTTCAATAAGAATTTCTGCTCTTAAGCCGTCTGCTATAAGAGAAATTTTAAAAATACCGAATGATCCGGACCTTATTTCTTTCGCGGCAGGAAACCCCGCACCGGACAGCTTTCCGGTAGACGAGATGAAAGCGATTGCGGCAAAGATATTCGATACTTCTGCGGCAAGTGCTCTGCAGTATGGCGTAAGTGAAGGATACACACCGCTTCGTGATATAACAAAAAAGCGTATGACCGAGAAACACGGCATTATGTCTGAAAATGATGACCTTATCATTACCAGCGGAGGTCAGCAGGCGATTGAGATGACCGCAAAGATTTTCCTTAACGAAGGTGATGCTGTTATCTGTGAAGAACCGGCGTTCGTCGGTGCGCTTAACGCTTTGCGTTCATACGGTGCCCGCCTTGTCGGTGTTCCTGTTGATGATGACGGTATGGATGTAGCCGTTCTTGAGGAAAAGCTTAAAACAGAAAAAAACGTAAAGCTCATTTACACGATTCCAACGTTCCAGAACCCGACGGGAACTACGATGAGCCTTGAGCGCCGCCGCAAGGTGCTTGAGCTTGCAGAAAAGTACGATGTTATGGTTCTTGAGGACAGTCCGTATTTCGAGCTTCGCTTCCGAGGGGAAAGCGTTCCGACGATAAAAAGCATGGACAAAAACGGCAGGGTAATCTTCTCGGGGTCATACTCCAAAATTCTTTCCCCGGGAATACGTATCGGTTTTGCCTGCGCGAGCAAGGAGATTATAAGTAAGCTCACCGTTGCAAAGCAGGTTTCCGATGTCCATACGAATCTGTTTTTCCAGATGCTTGCTGCAGAGTATCTTACAAATTGTGATATTGACGCTCATATCGCTAAAATCTGCGATATGTACCGCATAAAAGCGGATAAAATGCTTGAGTGTATGGAAAAGAAATTCTCCCCGAAGGTGAAGTTTACGCGTCCGGAGGGCGGCCTCTTTATTTCCTGTACGATGCCTGACGGCTTTGACGGTGCTGAGCTTGCAAGCCGCGCAAAGGCCGCAAAGGTAACGGTTGTTCCCGGTGTTGCGTTTGCTACCGATGATACTAAGGTATATCCGACCTTCCGTCTCAACTTCTCGCTTCCGTCTCTTGATGAGATTGAGCGCGGAATTGACCGTTTGGCGAAGGTTGTAAATGAATATGTCGGTTGATTTTCGGAGGTAAAAATATGGAAGTGACAGAAAAAAGACAACGCGTGTTTTCGGGTATTCAGCCCTCCGGAAACATTACTATGGGTAACTATATGGGCGCAATCACAAATTGGGTGGCAATGCAGGATTTGTATGACTGCCTTTTCTGTGTTGTTGATATGCACGCTATAACGGTGCGGCAGGACCCGAAAAAGCTTCGTGAGCAGACGCTTTCTCTCCTCGCTCTTCTTATCGGATGCGGTCTTGATCCCGAAAAGAATATAATGTATATACAGAGCCATGTTCCTCAGCATGCCGAGCTCTCGTGGATTCTTAACTGCTATACGATGTACGGAGAGCTTTCCCGTATGACGCAGTTTAAGGATAAATCCCAGAAGCATGCGGATAACATAAACGCAGGGCTTTTCGATTATCCGGTTCTTATGGCTGCAGATATTCTTCTGTATAATGCAGATTACGTTCCGATAGGGGAGGACCAGAAACAGCACCTTGAGCTTGCCCGGAATATAGCACAGCGCTTTAACAACCATCACGGAGAGGTGTTTACCGTTCCCGAACCGTATATCCCGAAGGTGGGCGGGCGTATTATGAGTCTTGCCGAGCCGGACAAAAAGATGTCCAAGTCTGACACGAACCCGAATGCATATATTCTTCTTCTTGATAAGCCTGATGATATAATGCGTAAGTTTAAGCGCGCTGTTACGGATAGCGAGGCAAAGGTTGAATATCGCGAAGGGAAAAGCGGTGTTAACAATCTTATGACCATTTATTCCGTTGCGACGGGAAAGAGTATATCCGAAATTGAAAATGAGTTTGCCGGAAAGGGTTACGGTGACTTTAAAACAGCTGTAGGTGAAGCTGTTGTTGAGATGCTCCGTCCGATTCGTGAAAAGACAGAAGACGTTCTCAAAAACAAGGATTACCTTGAGTCTGTATATGCGAAAAATGCAGCGCTTGCTTCACGCCTTGCTGAACGCAATCTTGAAAAGATTCGCAAAAAGGTCGGATTTGTCGCAAAACCGCGCGGTTAAAAAGAGGTTTTTACAATGGATAAATTGACTGTTATCAGAATGATAGCTGCGTTTCTTGTGTCCGGAATTTTATCGTTTATTCTGACTCCTGTTGCGAAGAAAATAGCGCACAAAATCGGAGCAATAGATGTTCCTAAGGATGACAGGAGAATGCATAAGGAGCCGATCCCGCGTCTTGGAGGACTTGCGGTGTTTTTTGCATTTCTCGTTTCTGTTATTTTGCTTGTTCCGATTGATCTTGAGCTTCAGGGAATTCTTCTCGGCGCTGTTGTAATTGTCGTTCTTGGTGTTATAGATGATTCGGTGTCGCTTCCTGCAATTGTAAAATTGTTTGTTCAGATTGCAGCGGCACTTATCGTTGTTCTTCACGGCGTCCGCATTGATGTTTTATCGAATGTCAACGTTTTCAGCAACAATGCGTATTTAAGCCTTGGTGTATGGTCTGTTCCGGTAACCGTTATCTGGATTGTAGCAATAACAAATGCCGTTAACCTCATAGATGGACTTGACGGCTTGTCGGTAGGAGTGTGTACCATCGCTTCAATTTCGCTTCTCCTTATTTCCGCTATTGTTTCGGAGTTTACTATTGTTGTGATAATGGCGGCGCTTGCCGGAGCTTGCATAGGTTTTCTGCCTTACAATATGAATCCTGCAAAAATTTTTGTGGGGGATACCGGTGCAACCTTCCTTGGCTTTATTCTTGCCACGATGTCTATACAGGGTATGTTCAAAACATATGCGATTCTGTCGTTTGCGGCACCGTTTCTTGTTCTTGGTCTTCCGATTTTTGATACGGTTTTTGCGATATGCAGAAGATTGTTGCACGGACAAAGCCCTATGCACGCAGACCGGGGGCATATTCACCACCGTCTGATAGATGTGGGATTTAATCAGAAGCAAACAGTTCTTATCCTGTATCTCATAAGCGGGATACTGGGAATTTCTGCCGTGTTGCTCACCTCCAGCGGAGCTGTGCGCGCACTGCTGTTTGTGGTAACCGTTCTCGTTGCTGCGATAATAGGTGTAAGAATATACAAGCATTTTGTTAAGCATGAGCGGATAAATAAAGACGAGAATGCAGAAAATTAAATATTTGTATAGAGTGATATGAAAATTTGAAAATAAATTAAAAGCAAAGAGTGAAAAATCTTTGCTTTTTTTCTTTTTTTAGTGTATAATACAAAAGTGAGCACTCGAAAATTTGATGATTTGGTGAGGTATGGAGTATGAGAGACAGGCTTGATTTCTTCTTTATTAAATTGTTTGGATGGTTTTTGTGTATAATTCTGATCCTGACCATCGCTTTCGGACTTGCGCGTGTGGCGGATTCCAAACGCGCAGAAGGAATAGCACTTGAAAATTTGAATATTGAATTTACAAGCGGAGCTGAGAGCTTTCAGCGGACAGTGTCGCAGATGAGATTTGCAATGTCGGAGTTGGCGATTAAATTTGCAGCTAACAATAAATTTGAAGACGGTACATATATTGAGGATAACGTTCTTCGTGCTGATATGCGTGCCGTTTTGGTTGACCGGCGTCAGAATGAGTTTTCAAAATACCTGTCAACAGCATTTGTTGTTGACACTCTCAAGCCCGGATATGTGTATGAGCTTACGGGCACCCTGCCGTCGGAGGTGTTTTTTAACCAGTATTATGTAAATGAAGTATATACAAATGAGTTTTGGGTATCATCCATGTCATCGGAAAATGCTTTCTCAATTTTTCCTGCGCGCACCTTCTCAACTGCCCGCGATACGAAGAGGGTGGATACAACTCTGCTTCCTGTTGCATATAAACCGCAGAACGAAAGCAGATATATTATTGTTATGATGCTTGATATGGATGCTATGGCGGATTGGTTTGGCTTTTCCGGGGTGATATCGGGAAATAATGAGCTGCTTTATGTTTCGGATGCCGCGGCGTCTGTAAGTAAAGATATGCTCATTTCGGACAGAACAAAGACTGACAGCGAACATATATTGAGGTTTTTTGATAATCAGAACGGAGACATTGAGGTGTTCAAGGTGATTACGAAACCGGAGCTCCGGAGAGCGAAGGGGAATGCCGGCTTTGTATCTGTTATCATTTTTGCGGTGTTCCTGCTTGTTGCTGTGGCTTTTGCGTTGATTACGGCTTTGAGCTATGCAAGAAAGGCGAAAGCTCTTGTGGGTGAGATGTCCGGGAACTCTAACATTCAGGCTAAATTTGAAAATGGCATTAAAAATTATTCTGAGCTTCTTGAAGGAATCAGATTGCTGACCTCGCATGATATAAGAACTGTTGTTGAGAGTAACCATAAAGAGTCGGTTCTGGATTCGTTGTTTTTACAATCACGAATGCGCGATGTTTACGTTGGGATTGATGACATTGAAGAAAACGCCGATGTAACAAGGTCTTTCTTTATGATGTATCTCCGTGTGAATTATAAGCAGGAGATTGATAAATATATCGGGGATGATTCCGGAAAAGCCACGTTCTTTTTGAAACAGCTTATAGAAATGTATTTGGAAACATGGGGAGTGAAGGCAACTACATTCCAGATCGAAAACAACGGAATAGTGTCGGTGTTTGATATAGGAGAGAATTTTTCCGGGGAAAAAGATGTTGTCGAAAGTATTGTTTCAAAGCTCTCAAATGAATCTGAATATGCGTTTTTCACAGTGGCTGTTTCGGATATTTACAATGGAATAGAAAACATCAAACGTGTGTATGATGTTCTCATAGATATTTCGGGACACACAAGACCTGTTCCGGAAACTCAGGTTCTTTATGAGACGGAGGTAGCCCGCGGAGGAGGTAGGTTTTATTTCTCTGTTGAAGAAATGGGCAAGCTCTCGGCACTTTTGCAGAATGGTGCGGTTGAAGACGTGGAACATAAGGTTGGTGAGATTTTAGAGTATAACATCAAGAAAGGGATAAATAGCTTTGAACTTCATTTGCTGTGTACTGAGATAATCAATTGTGGTGTAAAGTTACTTAACCGTACACTTCACACGCTTCCGCAAAGCATCAATCTTTCAAATGTATACCGCGGACTTGAAAAGGCGTATACTCCTGATGAATATAATGAAGTGTGCATCGCATTTCTTCGTGATGTTGTGGAGTATTTGCGGCAGAATAAGCGTGAGGACGATTATATAATAAGCTATATTCTCGATTATGTTGACAACCACTACGCCGAAGATATCTATTTGAATCTGTTTGCGGAAAAGCTTAAGCTTACGGGTGCATATATTTCTTCATATTTCAAAGAGAAAATGAATGTGAATTTAAGTGACTATGTAAATAATTACAGAATAAAAAAAGCTCTTGAGCTCAGTGAGAATCCTCAGAACAAGAATAAAGACATAGCGGCAATGGTTGGTTTGCCTAATATAAACACCTTTATCCGTTTGTTTAAGAAGTATACCGGATATACTCCGGGAGAGTATCGCAAGAAGCATTTTGGTGACGACTATAAGAAATGATTGGTATTTAGTGGTAAATCTTTAAATATTATGTCGGATTTCGGCGTTTGTTAACAAGTTGTTAAGCTTGCAAAAGTGTGCGTATTTACGTGAAAATGAGAAAAAAAGCAAAAATAGCTCACTTTTATATTGAAAAAGTTAAATTTAAGCAAATTTCGCTATCATTTATTGTGTTCATAATTATTTTTACTGAAATCACAAAATATAGTGATGACTTAAAAAAATGATAATTCATATTGCGGATAACTTGTTGTATAATAAGCATGTGAAAAAGTTGAATGTATGATATGAAAAATTTTCTACATATTTTTTACACTTGGGACAAGCGATTCTTTCGCAAGAAAAATCCGGTTATTTTGCAGTTTGTTTTTCGATGCGCGGAAAGCTGCTGCATTATAATAAAGAAAAGTGTTTGTTTTCTGCTTGCGTTTTTCGCAGGGGACGGGCACGAAGAAAATTTCAAGGAGTTGAATACTTTGAGGGCGACAAAAAACGCTACGGCAGAAGTTCTGCCAAACTCACCCGCAAGTGCAAAACCCGAATGGATGAAAAAGCTTGCTGACGGTAAGTATCTTTTGATGCTCGTTGCACCATCCGTAATTTGCCTTGCACTGTTCTATTACTTCCCGATGTACGGTCTTATCATTGCATTTAAAGACTATAAGCCGTTTATCGGACTTCTCGAAAGTGACTGGGTTGGTTTTGAAAACTTCGTCAGATTCTTTAATTACAAGTATGCTTGGCGAATGATCAGAAACACCTTCCTTCTCTCTTTCTGGAGCTTGCTCTGGGGCTTCCCGGCACCGATCGTTCTTGCTCTTATTCTTAATGAGTGTGAGAATATGCACTTCAAGAAAGTTGTGCAGACGGTCAGCTACATGCCTCACTTCTTCTCAACGGTTATCGTTGTAGGTCTTGTTACTATGATGCTTTCTCCGACAGGTGGTATTCTTACCAAGGCTCTTGAGTCTGTTGGCATTGAGGCAACAAACATTCTTGCTGATGCAAGATATTTCAGAACTATTTATATCGCTTCCGGTATCTGGTCTGAGCTTGGATGGGGTGCTATTGTTTACCTTGCAGCTCTTACCAACGTTGACCCGCAGCTTTATGAGGCAGCGGTTGTTGACGGTGCAGGCAAGTGGCGTTGTCTCTGGAACATCACTCTTCCGAGTATCGTTCCGACAATCATTACAATGCTTCTTCTCCGTATGGGACATCTCTTCAGTGTCGGTTTTGAAAAGGCTTTCCTTCTTCAGTCACCGTCTACTTACGAGACATCTGAGATTATCTCTACATACGTTTACACGCAGGGTCTTCAGTCTAACAGCTTCAGCTACGGTACAGCCGTTGGTCTCTTTAACTCGCTCGTATCTCTCGCGCTTGTTATTGTATCCAACTATGTTGCCCGTTCTGTAAGTGAAACAAGCTTGTGGTAAGGGAGGAAATGCAAAATGGTTGGAAATAAATATACTATAGGTTGGCTTTTGCGTAACCTCGTTCTCTGGTTTGTTCTGTTTATGGTTCTTTTCCCGGTTCTCCATATGATTTCCGTTTCCCTTTCCGGAACATGGGATGTTATCACAAACAGCGTCGGCATCTGGCCGAAAATTGACGGTAAGTTCGGTGCAACGCTTGCGGTTTATAAGTTCGTTCTTGCAAAGCCGCTTATCTTCACCGCTTATAAGAACACAATCGTCTACACTGTTGTCGGTACAGCAATTGCTCTCTTTGTCCTTTCTACCGGTGCTTATGCGCTCAGTAAGGCAAACAGACTTCCGGGCGGTAAGACTCTTAACATCCTCGTTATGATTACGATGTTCTTCAGCGGCGGTATGATCCCGGGCTTCCTCTGCATCAAGTGGCTCGGAATGCTCGATACAATCTGGGCTATCGTTCTTCCGCACGCATTCGGTGCTTATAACTGTATCATCATGCGTTCGTTCTTTGCGGGCTTCCCGAAGGAAATTGAAGAGTCCGGTCGTCTTGACGGTCTTAATGATATCGGTATTCTCTGGTATCTTGTTCTCCCGACATCCACCGCTGTTCTCGCTACAATCGGCTTGTTCGTTGCAGTTTCACAGTGGAACGGATTTATGGGTCCGCTCATTTACCTCAACGATGAGGCTAAATATCCGCTCCAGATCATCCTTCGTCAGATCGTTATGGAATCTGTTATGGATGAATTTGAAGGCGCAGCTCGTGATACCACATTTGCTGAAAACTCTATCAAGTACGCTACAATCGCAGTTGCGGTTATTCCGATTATCGCGGTTTATCCGTTCCTGCAGAAGTACTTCGTTAAGGGCGTTATGATTGGTTCCGTTAAGGGCTAAAAATAATCAAAGATTCAACTTATTGGGCACCTTGTTTAAGGTGCCCATAGTTATATCCGAAGGGAGAGGTGTCTTGTGCAGAAGCGTGTATATTATTACGACAGACTGCGCATTTTGTCTGCTGTTGCGGTTGTGCTTATCCATATTTGCGGTGCAGAGCTGTTTCGTCACGGCTTGGGAACATATGCGTGGCAGATGTGCAATATTCTTGACAGCTTTGCAAGATTTGCCGTTCCGGTTTTTATAATGATTTCAGGAGCATTGTTTTTAAATCCGGAGAAAAAAGTCGATATAAAGACCTTGTATGGTAAAACCATTTTAAGGATAGTTATATCCTTTCTGTTCTGGTCAATCGTTTATGCGGTCATTAATTATAACGGCAATATCACCGATTTCGCGAAAAATGTATTGCTCGGGCATTATCATATGTATTTTCTGTTTATAATCGCATCACTTTATGCAGCAGTTCCTGTATACAGAAAAATATGTGAAGATGAAAAGATAATGAGATATTTTTTGATATTATGCCTTGCTTTCACGTTTTTGTTACCTGCCGCGGCGAAGCTTCCGCATATGTCGATTGCTTCCGATATGCTTGATAAAGCTAAATTCAATTTGGTCACCGGATATAGCGCATATTTCGTCGGAGGATATTATCTTTCCCGGATGGAGCTTTCAAAAAAAAGAAGAGTGATTATATATTCTCTCGGTATATTTGCTTTTTTTACAACTGCATTGTTTACCCATAATGCATCATTGCAAGCCGGGGTGGTTTGTGAAGAATACTACAGCTATTTTTCCGGAAACGTGCTGGTTCAGTCTGTTGCTGTTTTCGTGTTCGGGAAGCATCATTTAAATTCAGAACCAAAAGGCGCGGCTTCAGAAAAACTGCTGGCAACGCTTTCGAAGCTTACGTTTGGTGTATATCTTTCACATGTGCTTATTCTTGATGCTTTGAGATCATGGCAGCCGCTTAGAAGTATGTCAAGCATTCCTGCGTATCTGTTATCGGAGCTTTTGCTGACGTTGTTCCTTTCCGGAATTATTTCTTATATTCTCAATAAAATTCCGATAGTGAGAAAGTATATTGTATAAAGAAGCACCGCCACAAGGCGGTGCTTCGAGCTATTTGACCAGGCTTATTGCAAATTCGGCAATGTCTGCTGCTGCATTTGGTTTTGCCAGGTTTTCAAGCTGACGGTTTATAAGTTCAAGCCGTTCTTCATCCCGGAACATAAAATACATTGCTTCTTCTATGGTAAAGGTTTTTGTCACTGATAACGCAACGCCGTTATTCAGGAAAAATTCAAGGTTTCTGTCCTCTTGCCCGGGAATTGGGTTGACTAAAATCATCGGCAGCTTCTTTGCCATGGCTTCGGAGGTTGACAGACCTCCGGGTTTTGTTACAATGCAATCTGCTGCATCCATTAAAATATCCACATCGTTTGTAAAGCCATACACCTTAACATTGCTGCTGGGGGCGGAAGTGCTCAATTTTTTGAAAAGCTTTTTGTTATTTCCGCAGACTGCGAGAATTTGGCAGTCTTTATCGAATCTATGTATGCCCGAGATTATCTCCGGCATATTTCCATACCCCATGCTTCCTGCCATGACGAGGATTGTGGGTGTGTCGTTCTTGAGTCCGAGCTCACTTCTCACATCGTCTTTTGCACGCTTTGTTGAAAATTTCTTCTGCACCGGAATTCCCAAAGCGCAGAGTCTTTCTTCAGATATTCCTTTCATAAGCGCACGTTGAGTAAGGAGCTCACTTGCGATGTCGATGTATTCTATATACGTCACATCCTCCCAGAAGGGGTGTATTGTGTAATCAGTAACAATTCCGATTGTCGGAACATTGGAAAGACGGTCGCGGCGCTTTAATTCGTTTATTACCTGTGCTGCAAATATATGAGTGCAGATAATGACGTCCGGTTTAAAATCTTCAATAAATTTTTCAAATCTTATCGCGAGCAGTATTCCCATTATGCTCTGGAGAGAATATTTTGTTGCCGGAGCTTTTTTTGAATCAATAAGCTCATAGATGGCACGGTAGGCTTTTGGCGTGTGCTTTGTGGATATAAGATACCCTTTGTTGACTGCGTCGCACAGATTTTTGTCAATTTGCTTGTAAACATCCACTGTTTTTACGGTAACACCGCGATCTTCAAGAGCATTTGAAATTGATTTTGCAGCGGAATGATGTCCCTGACCTGCTGTAATACTTAAAATAAGAACTTTCATAATATTTTACATCCTTCAGGTAGTTTCGTTAAATTACTATTCTTCGATCTGACCTTGCATATATCGTTCGTATTCTGCAAGAACGGCCTGCTCTAACTTGTCGCGCAGCTCTTTTGTTGTCGGGTGAACGATATCGCTGAATTCTCCGTTAGGGTGCTTCCGGGCAGGCATGGCAAGGAAAAGCTTTTCGTGTCCCTGGATAATCTTTATGTCATGAACAACAAGCTCATCATCGAAGGTTACTGACACAATAGCCTTCATTCTCGTTCCTTCTGTTATCTTGCGGATTCTGATATCTGTTATGTTCATATCTGTTTTCTCCTCGTTTTTAAAAAATAGTATGGACTTTTTCACGGGAAAATTATATAATATATTTTAACCCGAGTATAATAAAAATACAACAAATATTTTTTTAATTTTCTTTGAATGGAGATGCAGGGATGCAAATTAAAGAGCTTTTAACAAATAATGGCAATACGGTCCATTTTGTCGGAATAGGCGGCGTGTCGATGAGTGCGCTTGCAGAAGTATGCCTTTCGCGCGGATTGTCTGTGCGCGGTTCGGATATGCGGGAAGGCGTATATACGGAGCGCTTGCACGCACTTGGTGTTGATGTGATAATAGGGCACCGTGCCGGGAATGTCGAGGGGGCAGATGTGGTTATAAGGACTTCTGCCATAAAGGATGATAATCCTGAAATATCCCGTGCAAGAGAGCTTGGAATTCCGGTGCTTGAACGTGCCGAGGCGTGGGGAATTATAATGGAGAATTTTCGCGAGGTCGTTTGCGTGTCGGGAACTCACGGAAAAACCTCCACAACTGCGATGATGACCTGCATAGCTCTTGCGGCGGATCGGGATCCGGAGGTTATGATCGGCGCGGATATGCGTGAAATAGGAGGAGTGCTTCGCATTTCCGACGGCGATTTGTTTATCGCTGAAGCGTGCGAATATTGTGATTCTTTCCTCAATTTCAAGCCTACAGTCGCAATAGTTCTCAACGTAGAAGAGGACCATCTTGATTATTTCTCGGGAATTGACGATATAATCAGGTCGTTTTCAAAATTCGTTTCCGGAACCAAGGCCGGTGGCGTTGTAGTGGTAAACGCAGACGATGAAAATGCTATGTCTGCAGTAAAGCTTTCGGGAAAAAGCTTTGTCACGTTCGGTTTGTCTGAGGACGCTGATGTAACAGCAAGGAATCTTGAATTTACAGACGGTTTTCCGTCGTTCACTCTCGTATATAAGGGCGAGGAGCTTGTTAAGATACGGCTTTCGGTTTTGGGTGAGCACAATGTTAAAAATGCGCTTGCGGCATCTGCGGCGGCACTCAGAATGGGAATAGCCCCCGAAATAATTGCCAAAGCTCTTGCGGCGTTTACCGGAGTCGGCAGGCGTATGGAGTATAAGGGGAGCTATAACGGAGCGAAAATATATGACGACTACGCGCATCATCCGAGCGAGGTTGAAACAACGCTGAATGCTGTGCGCCGCGCGCATGAAGGCAGAATAATCTGCGTTTTTCAACCGCATACCTATACACGTACCGCAGCGCTCAAAGAAGGCTTTGCCAAGGCACTTTCTCTTGCAGATAAGGTTATTCTTGCGGATATTTATGCGGCGCGTGAGAAGAACACAATCGGGATAACCTCAGCTGCAATCGGTGAGCTTATGCAAAATGCCGTGTGTGTAAGCGGGTTTGACGCCATTGTATCTTCTCTTGAGTCAGATGTACGCGACGGAGATTTTGTTCTGACGATGGGAGCCGGCGATATTTATAAAGTGGGCGAAATGCTTTGCAACAAGAAATAACAGGGTGATTTTTCCGTGAAAGACAATTTTATCAGATTTTTATATGCTGTTGACGTTTATTTGCTTTATCTTCTTTCCGGTGTTCTGTCGGCGGCTGGTGTCGTGGCATATTACAGTATCCGTGCCGCTCTTGATTACGGGAGTATCGGTGAGATAGCAGATGCCTACGCTTTCGTTGAATATATATCGGCGCTCGTGACCGGGAAATCCTCGCTCGTTCTTTTGGTTTCATATATAATTGTTATTCTTGTTTTGTTTCTGAGCTTTGCTCTTCGTCGGAAAAGCATTCTGGATTATACAGGACTGTCTTACAGCAGATTTGTCAGTGTGATTTCGGCAACGCTTCTTGGTGCTGTTCTCAATCTCATAACATATTCCGTCATTCCGGATACAGTGCAGGGAACGGGTGAAATTGATGCTGTTCTGATTTTATGCGTTATTCTGGGTCCGTTTGTTGAAGAGCTTATTTTCCGCGGAGTGCTTCTTAAAATGTTCGGTGCCGCCTGCGGTGTGTTTTTCGCATCCGTTGTAACTGCCGCGCTGTTTGCAATAACGCATACGGAAACCGTGCAAATAATTTACACCTTTGTTCTCGGCATACTCCTTGCCGCAATACGCGTCAGGAGTACAAGTCTGTGGCCGCCGATTCTGCTTCATTTGTCGTTCAATATCACCGGTGCCGTTGCAATGTTGAATCCTCTCGTGTTTGAAAAAGAGGGAATACTCTTGCTCTCGGGTGCAGCTGCTTTGCTTTTTGTTTTGTCATGTACAGGCGGCAGAAAATATGCGCAAAAAAAAGAAACCGTAAAATAAAATGAATTTTTCAAAGTTTTTTGAAAAAAATAGAAAAAAACACTTGCAAAATCTTCCGGAATGTGATAAACTATTTCGGTCATAAAACTCACACACCGTAACTTTCGCGCTGCTGTGTCGTGCCCGGTAGGGCAGGATGGCGGGTAAGAATGATCGGTGTGGCGGTTAAAACAGAAGGAGGAAAACTCAAATGTCACAGGTAATCTCAATGAAGCAGCTTCTTGAAGCAGGTGTTCACTTCGGACATCAGACAAGACGCTGGAACCCCAAAATGGCTCCGTATATCTTCACGGAGCGTAACGGTATCTACATCATCGACTTGCAGAAGACCGTTAAGAAGCTTGAAGAAGCTTATTTCTTCGCTCGCGATATCGCTGCAGAAGGAAAGAGCATCCTCTTTGTCGGTACGAAGAAGCAGGCTCAGGAAGCAATCAAGGAAGAGGCAGAGCGCGTTGGTATGTACTATGTAAACGCTCGCTGGCTCGGTGGTATGCTCACAAACTTCAAGACAATGCGTCGTCGTATTGAGCGTCTTAATCAGCTTAAGAAGATGCAGGAAGACGGCACCTTCGATCTTCTCCTCAAGAAGGAAGTAATTAAGCTTCAGGCTGAAATCGCAAAGCTTGAGAAGTATCTCGGCGGTGTTAAGGAAATGAACAAGCTCCCGGGCGCAATGTTTATCGTTGACCCGCGCAAGGAGCGCAATGCTATCGCTGAAGCACGTAAGCTCGGTATTCCGGTTATTGCTATTGTTGATACTAACTGCGATCCGGAAGAGGTTGATTATGTCATCCCGGGTAACGACGATGCTATCCGCGCAATTAAGCTTATCTCTCAGACTATTGCAAACGCTGTAGTTGAAGCTCGTTCCGGCGAAGAGGTTGCAGATGTAGAGGCAACTGAAGCTCCGGAGGCTGCTGAAGAAGCAGTAGCAGAGCAGGAATAATTTTAATATAAGGAGTGTTACATTATGGCTTTTACAGCTGCTGATGTTAAAGCGCTTCGTGAATCTACGGGCGCAGGTATGATGGACTGCAAGAAGGCTCTTGCATCTTCCGACGGTGATATGGAAAAGGCAATGGAGTTCCTTCGTGAGAAGGGCCTTGCCGCTGCTGCAAAGAAGGCAGGCAGAATTGCTGCTGAGGGTATGGTTTACGGCACAGCAAACGCAGATGCCGGTGTTGTTGTTGAAATCAACAGCGAAACAGACTTCGTTGCAAAGAATGCTGATTTCCAGAAGTTCGCTGCTGATGTTGCAGAAACAATCCTTGCAAATAAGCCGGCTGATGTTGAGGCTCTTTCCGCTTGCAAGTGCGCCGGTACGGATATGACCGTTGCCGAGGCTCTTCAGGATAAGATTCTCACAATCGGTGAAAATATCAAAATCCGTCGTTTTGCTGTATGCGAGGGCGGCGTGAACGTAACCTATATGCATATGGGCGGTAAGATCGGCGTTCTTCTCAATATGGAAGTTTCCGATAACATTAAGGGTAATGATGCAATCACTGCTCTTGGTCGTGGCGTTGCAATGCAGATTGCTGCTATGAGCCCGTCATGGCTTACAAGCAGCGAAGTTCCGGAAGATGTTCTTGCAAAGGAAAAAGAAATTCTCACTGCTCAGGCTATGAACGAAGGCAAGCCGCAGGCTGTTGCTGAGAAGATGGTTATGGGACGTATCAAGAAGTTCTATGCTGAGAACTGCCTCCTTGAGCAGGAATACGTTCAGGGCGATAAGATCTCCGTTGCTCAGCATGTTGCAAACGTTGCAAAAGAGCTCGGCGGCGAGATTAAGCTTGTAAAGTTCATCCGTTTTGAAAAGGGCGAAGGCCTTGAGAAGCGTGAAGACAACTTCGCTGAAGAAGTTGCAAGCATGATGAAGTAAATATCATTTGCATTAACGTGGCTGTTAAAGAGTGTTCTGCTTTTTAACAGTCACTGTTTTTTGGCAGATGATTCTGAAAAAAGAAACGTTACAAAAGTGTGACGTTTTTGCATTTCCTCTTGAAATATATGGGTGTTTTATGGTATTATCTATATATACCAAGGTGTCATTTTGGTATATTCATCCCTTTGGAGGTGTCATATTATGAAATGTCCGTTTTGCGGCTATCTCGAAAGCAAGGTGCTTGATTCCCGTCCGGCTGAAGGCGGCGGGTCTATCAGACGTCGGCGTGAGTGTCTGGCGTGTGCAAAGCGCTTCACTACCTATGAAGTTATCGAGAGTATGCCGCTGTATGTAATAAAAAATGATGGCTCGCGTCAGCTATTTGACAAATCAAAGCTTATGTCCGGTATGCTCCGTGCGTGTGTTAAGCGTCCGGTTCCGATTCATAAGCTTGAGGAGGTCGCCGATGAGATTGAGCAGACCTTGCAGAACACAATGGAAAAAGAGGTTTCCAGCAGTCATATCGGTGAAATGATAATGAAAAGGCTTAAGGAGATTGATCAGGTCGCATATGTCCGCTTTGTCTCTGTGTATCGCTCATTTGAGGATATTCAGTCCTTCCTTGCCGAGCTCAATTCATTAAAAGGTGAATAAAAGTTGAGTACGTTGCAGGGTGCTTTGTGTACCGTTGCAACGTACTTTTTATGATATCAAAATATATTGGCTATCGTCGGATGATCAGCAGCTGACACAAGGTGTATTCTTGCAAGAAGATATTCAGACTCTGTAAGGCATATTTGCTTGCTTTTGAGTTTTATTGCCGATGCAATTTTAAATACAAGGCTGTGTATTTCATCAATATCGTGATGCATAACAAAGATTTCAAGGATTCTTTCCTGTTCGTCGAGGAGCTGTATCGCAGAATTTATATGCTTTTCTGCCTCGGGCCAATTGTTTTTTTCGACTTCATGTATGCAGGAGATAACAGAGGCTTCAAGCTCTTTGCAAAAACGCGAGGTGAACGTTGTTGTATAAATACATATACTCACTACGAATATTACAATAAGAATTGCTACAATACATTTTCTCATCTTTTTTTCTCCTTGGGAACAACAAGCGTCCTTCCGTTTTCATCCGTCTGCATTAAGAATACATCGCGGTAAGAGGTTACTCCGTGTTTTTTCAGCTCTTTTTCCAGCTTCTTTTTTCCAAAGTTCATTTTTTTCATTTCACTGTCAATAAGAACGCCGTCGGATATTAGTATATGCGGCAGAGAGGTATTGTCATTTTTCAAGTTCAAATCCTTTCTTACAGCGGGCATTTCCTGCCCGAACTGGAAAACGCTGAGTTCACCGTTGGATTCGAGTATTGCATACTTCACGGTAGAAATATCTATTATGCTCTTGAGCCTCAGTTCTTCAAGCAGTTCATCGAGCGTAAGGCGCAGTTTTTTCATCTCGAGCTGGTTTATTTTTCCGTTTTCTATTAAAATGCTTATGCGCCCTACGGCCAACTTGCGCACCCATCTGTTCTTTAAAAACAGGGAAGAGATAAGAATTTCCAAGGCAAGAAGAGTAAGAATCGGGATAATTCCATAGAGCAACGGAATGTCTGTGCTGCCCATTGGAATTGCGGCAAGCTCGGAAAAGAGCAGAGTGATAACAAGCTCTGCAGAGGATAGCTCGCCGACTTGGCGTTTTCCCATGGCGCGAAGAGAAATGCTTATCAGAAGGTATAGAATGACGGTACGGATAAATGAAATTGTCATATCGCAAAATTCCTCCGAAAAAAAACAAATTAGCACTTGAAACTTTTACTAATGTATGTTATAATGATAAAGTTGAAATCCGGGTGTAGCGCAGCTTGGTAGCGCGCTTGAATGGGGTTCAAGAGGCCGCAGGTTCGACTCCTGTCACTCGGACCATCTCAGAGCCGTCACAATTGTGACGGCTTTTTGATTATTTATTGCTCATTTTTTACTGCTTATTAAAAAAGACAAGCTTATGCTTGTCTTTTTTGTCTGTTATTATCTTTTCTCAATTTGCCTGTTAATATTCGCTTTTAATGTAATCCGAGGGACTTTATAACTTCCTTTATCGTCCAGTTGTTAGCTTCCAGAAGTTCAACTGCTTTTTCTTCATTGCATTTCACAATGTCGCAAACGATATTGATAACACGCTTTTTTAGTTTCTCATTAGAAGGCTTGAGGTTGACCATCATATTTTCGTATACATGTCCGAGCTTTATCATGACACAGGTGGAAAGCATGCTTGTAACCATTTTTTGCGCAGCTCCTGCCTTCATGCGTGTTGAGCCCATAACAACTTCAGGTCCCGTATCCGTGACGATAGAGATATCCGACTCAAGATCAAGTCTGCTGCCGTAGTTGCAGGAAAAGCCGATGGTTTTACAGCCTACGCTCTTTGCGTAAGCAAGGGCATCGGCGACATATGCGGCATTTCCTGCTGCAGATATTCCTACGATGCGGTCATTTGGTGTAAGGCCCAGTGCTTTCAGATCTTCAATACCTGCGTCGGCAATATCCTCTGCGTTTTCACCGGCTGAAAAAACGCGTTCGCGTCCACCGGCGATAATTCCAACAACCGTTTCCGGGGAAACACCGTAAGTTGGCGGACATTCCGCGGCGTCGATTATTCCAAGACGGCCGGATGTTCCGGCACCTACATATATAAGCCTGCCTCCTGCACGCATACCTTCTTCGATGCAATCTGCTGCTTTTTCAATTTGAGGCAGCGCTTCGTCAATTGCCTTGACGGCGTTGTGGTTTTCTGCCTGAATAAGAGAAAGGATTCCGGAGGTGGATTCTTTGTGTATATTCATCGTGTTTGGGTTTCGCATTTCTGTTTTGTTCATTTTACATTCTCCTCATATAATTCTTTTGCAAGAGTAACAGCACCGTAAACAGGTTCGCGATCAAGAATTTTTATATCAAAATTATAAGTGGTTCCAAGTGCTTCTTTAAGGTAAAAAAGTGTGAGAGGGTCATTGGTAAGTCCTCCGGCAAGAACAAGCGGAATTCTTTTTTGAGTCAGTTTCCCGGCGTTTGCAAGAACGAAGCCCGCAGCATTTTTCATGTTGAGCTTAATGATTTCATTTGCGGTATCATCACCTTTTTCAGCCGCAATATAGACATAGCGCGAAAACGATGCGATAAACTTCTTTCCTTCGTCATATATGCGGAAGAGAAGCTGTTGGAGATCATCAAAACCGTCATTGGATATAAGCTTAGTTATCATTGTTTGTTTTCCGATGCCGTCCCTTTCACGGTAGTAAGCAATAAGTGCATCTCGCCCAATATCAAAGCCGCTTCCTCCGTTATCGAGAAAATATCCTCTTCCTGCGATTTGTGTATGCCTTTTGTCTTTTTGCAGGAATGAGCAAACTCCGGTTCCTAAAATAAGTGTTATACCATCGCCGTCACCAAGTCCGGTAGCTATGATGTTTGCGTTGTCCGTATCGGTTTTGAAAGCGAGAAAACCGAATGATGAGAAAAATTCATTAAGCTCTTTCTGTATACCGCCGGATGTACTGCCTGCGATTCCTGCAAAACAAACGATTGAAGAGAAGGGAATACCGTCGCAAATATCAAAAATTGCTTGCTTTAAAATATTTGTGGATTTATCTATTCCTATGTCGATAGGGTTTGAACAATCGGCATAAGATTTGCGTAGTGGTTCTCCGTTAGATTCACAAAGCAAAAGTGCGGTTTTTGTTCCACCTCCGTCTATACCGAGCAGGTATGTTTTGTCATTTTCCGAAAAAAGTGACTCTACGCTTGTCTTAAGGTACTTTGAGACGGAAAGAAGAAGCTCAATGTCAGGAATGCTGAGTCCGCACTCCCATTTGCTGACAGCTTTTTCTGAACATCCCAAAGCCTCGGCAAGATCTTTTTGCGTTATATTGTTTTTTTTGCGGAGAACCTTCAGGTTTTTTGCGAAAAGTTTTTCAAGCTCCATTTTATCACCATCCTGTCGAAAATATTATACCGCCCACACTGTCGCTTGTCAATCTACCGTTAAGTGATAATGGTGATAAACTCTACCGCTGGGAGGTGTGGTTCGCTGTTTCGTCATACTGTTTCAAAATTTTCACAGCATAATCTCTCGGTGTCATCCCCATCTTTCTTTTAAATGCATAGCTGAAATAGCTTTGAGAAGAAAATCCGCAGAAATAGGCGATTTCAGTCAGCGTATTATTTGTTGACCACAGCATATTTACAGCTTTTTTTATCCGCTGTTCTTCAACGTAGTCACGAAGTGTTTTACCTGTTGATGCTTTAAAACAGTTGTGAAAGTGAATTGGGCTGAAGCCTGCTTTTTTCGAAATTGTATCCAGAGATAAATCTGAAGTGAGATTTTCTTTTATGTAAGCTATAATACCCTCTATGACCTTGCGGTTATTGCTTTTTTCGTTATGCAACCATCTTATTTTTTCAGAATCATGATAAAGCGTGTGTATCAGTTCAAGAACTGTACTGTGCAGAATTATCTCGTCCTCCTTTAAGCCGGAACCGAAGTATTTGCTTATTTTTTTGAACAGTTCGTAGTATTTTCCGCTGTTGTCAGTACGAACAAAGTCGGGAATCTGAAGCAAAGTATTTGAAAGCTCTCCTCCTGTGAGTATCATATGTATATAATAACATTTAAAGGGGAGCTTTGTGTGGCGCGTCTGACCCGGCTTTGCACATATTACGGTGTTGGTACGTATTGGATTTTCCAATGAATCGATGTATGAAATTCCTCCGTCTTCCATTGGGATTTCAATTTCAAACATAGTTGTTTTTCTGCTTTTTGTCATAGCTTTGTTCTTTACGGCAATGTCCGTGTTATAAATTCCTGCAGATACAATTTCGGGTAGAAGAATCTCCATGATTACCTCCTGAAAACAATAAGATTTCTAATAATATCGATAAGAATATTGTATTATTTCAGTGATATATATTATAAAATGGGATTGGCAAAAAGTCAAGGAGGGATGAGAGTATGAAAATAACGTGGCTCGGACAAGCCGGCATGCTTCTTGAAAATGAAAATACTGTGATTATGGTAGATCCGTATCTGTCTGACAGTGTTGGAAAATCAAATCCTCAGAAGCACAGACGAAAGACCGTTCCTGATTATTTGTTTGACATCAGACCGGATATAATGATTTTCACACATAACCATCTTGATCATTACGATCCGGAAACTGTAGAACGGTTTATTGGCGCTGATACTTCGGTGACTGTCGTTTCTCCGTATTCTGTATGGAAAGACGTAAGAAGCTTTGGCGGTAAAAACAATTTCGTTTTATTCAACCGCGGAACAACGTGGACGCAGAACGGAATAAAATTCACGGCGGTAGCGGCAGAGCACAGTGATGAATATGCAATAGGCGTTATTGTGACCTACGGAGATAAGAAGTATTATTTTACGGGTGATACCCTGTATAATGAGCGTGTTTTTAAAGATATTCCGGATGATATTCACGCAGTTTTCCTTCCGATAAACGGCGTCGGGAATAATATGAATATGGCAGATGCAAAGGTCTTTTGCGAACGAATAAATCCGGCTATTGCTGTTCCGGTTCATTGCGGACTTTTTGATGATATGGATATGAATAAATTCGAATACGAAAAAAAGATAATACCTGAAATATATAAGGAGATAGAATTAAGATGAAAGTAATTGATGTAAAACCGTTTGTTGTTGATTGTTTCCGTACCAACTGGGTGTTCGTAAAGGTATATACTGATGAGGGCGTAAGCGGCGTAGGAGAAGCGACCTTAGAGTATAAAGAAAAATCTCTTTTAGGAGCACTTGAGCATATCAAAGAATACCTCGTTGGCAAAAATCCTTTTGAGATTGAAAAGCATTGGCACGCTATATATCGCGATGCTTACTGGCGTGGCGGAGCTGTGCTGATGTCAGCTCTTTCTGCCGTTGAAATGGCTCTGTGGGATATCTTGGGGAAAAGTCTCAATGTTCCTGTTTATCAGCTTTTGGGCGGAAGGGTAAATGATAAGGTAAGAATTTATGTTAACGGCTGGTTTGCCGGCGCAAAGGAGCCAGAGGAATTCGGTGAAAAGGCAAAAATCGCTATGGAGCGCGGTGTAACCGCAATGAAATGGGATCCGTTCGGGAAAAACTATCTCAACATATCCAACGCAGAGCTTGATAAGGCACTCCGTTGCGTTGCCGCTGTTCGTGAAGCTTGTGGAAATAAAGTTGATTTGCTTATCGAAGGTCATGGCAGATTCAACATTCCGACGGCTGTAAAAATAGCTAAAGAACTTGAGCAGTTTAAGCCCATGTTTTTCGAGGAACCAGTTCCGCCGGATAATCTTGATGCATTGAAAGAGGTTAAAACAAAATCGCCGGTAGCGATTTCGGCCGGCGAAAGATTATATACACGATGGGATTACAGACCGTTATTCGATAAGATGGCGGCAGACTACATACAGCCGGATATCTCTCATGCCGGTGGCATTATGGAGCTTAAGAAAATTGCGGCAGAAGCCGAAAGCCGTTATATTCCGTTTGCTCCGCATAATCCGTCAGGCCCGGTTGCTAATGCGGCAACTCTGCAGCTTGCGGCAACGTGTCCGAATTTTGAAATTCTTGAAATAATGTATTCGGATGTTGATTGGAGAGCTGATGTAACAAATGAATCTTTAAAATATGAAGATGGATATATTACTATTCCGGATAAGCCGGGGCTTGGTATCGAGATCAACGAAGAAGAATGCCTTAAGCACCCGTATCAGGTACATACGCTACGGCATTATACAGGTGCTCTTACCGATATACGTCCGGCAAAAAGCGAATTCTATTTTTGATGAGGGGAAGGACCTATGATAAATGACGGAATAGAAATTCTTGAATATACCGGAGAAGGGTATTCTCGGGTTATGAGCTACGGCGCATGGCGCGTGGCAATGATAAATTATTCAGAACGTTTTGAGGAAAAAAATCTCAATTTACTTGAGCGGCATATGCTTACCGATGAGGTTTTTGTTATTCTTGAAGGTGAAGCAATTCTCGTATCCGATAAAAAAAGATACAAGATGGAAAAGAATAAAATTTATAATGTAAAAAAAGCCGTTTGGCATGCAATAGCTCTTAGTAAAGATGCAAAGGTTCTTATTGTTGAAAATATTGAAACAGGCAAAGAAAACAGCGAATATAAAATCGCAGAAAAGGAAGTTTGATATGAATTATACTCTTGTTACCGGTGCTTGCATCAACACCGGTGCCGCAATTGTTGAAAAATTTCTGTCAGAAGGGAAGAATGTAATTTTCACGGGAAGAAGTGAAGCTCGTGTTCTTGCTGCAGAAAGCGAATATACAAAGAAATTTCCGGATGCAAAAGTAAAAGGACATACAATTTCACCGCTTTTTAATGAAAAAGCGGTGAATGAAGATGCAGTGATTGAAATGTTTGAATATTTTGATAAACAGGATATTTTTATCGAAACTCTTATTCTTAATGCTGCTGATCTTGGTGTAGATGTTGAGCCGCTGAAGAATCCGCTGGAGGATTTTATTCGTGTAATAAATACGAATATGATATGGAATTATTGTCTTTCTGAAAATGCCGTGAAGCGTATGATGAAAAATGGCGGCGGAAATATCATATTTGTAAATTCCAACACTGCATATCGGGCAATTCCGGGAAGAATTGCATACTCTGCATCCAAGAGCGGGCAGCTCGGCATGATGCGAGGAATGGCGCTGGATTTTGGTAAGTACAATATCCGGGTTAATGCTGTTCTTCCGGGTATGATAAAAACAGACCGATGGGAGAAAAATCCTGAGTTTTATGAGAATGTACCATCTCGTTTCACGCCTCTCGGCGATGTTGCAGTTGGCAGTGACATTGCCGATGCTGTCTGGTATTTTGCCGAACATGCAAGAAATACAACCGGCGCAGAGCTTACGGTTGACGGCGGCAATATGATTCAGCTCTATCCGGTGATACGATAACTTAAAAAATATTTAATCAGGAATTGTGAGGTAATATCTTACAATTCCTGATTAATTGTAAAATCTGTTTACTTTTCTTTCTTATTAAACTTTGATGGAGTGGTTCCGGTTATCTGCTTGAATTTTGAAATGAAGTATGTGTAATTGTTAAAGCCTGATTTGTAGCAGGTATCGGTGATGCTCTCGCCTGTTGAAAGAAGATACTTTGCGTGTGAAATACGCAGGAATGTTATATATTCATTCGGCGTGCAGGACAAGTGAGCTTTAAAAATTCTTGCCAGATACGCGTTGGACACATTGCACATCCTTGCAACCTCGCTCACGCCTTCAAGCGTTGTGAAGTTGTTGTGGATATAGATTATCGCCTTGTTAAGCTTGTTTGGGATTTTTGTATCCTCGGAAGCCTTTGGTTGGGCTGTAAAGGCAGAGTGATATATCTCCATGATCTGAATTACGTGTGAATACATCAGGATATCTCCGCGCTCGCTGCCGGACTTGCATATTGCATCAAGTGATTTCAAATGTTCTATCAACTTCATCCGATTTTCTTCACTTGGCGAAATGAGGTTTTTTTCAGATGCCTTTCTGTCATAAAACGGCTTTATAAACAGGTCTCCGGTTTTTGCTTTTCCAAAAAATTCCTGAGGAAAATAAAACTGATAGTAGTCTAAGTTTGATACTTCGGGGAAGATGGAAGTGTAGTTTTCGTGGTCGTGCAAAATTATTGCGTCACCAAAGTTCGGGGTATACATATGGTTGTCAATGAGAAAGCTGATATTTCCGGAAAGAAAGACAAACATCGAGCACCAGTCTTCATTTTTGTGTATTGATGTGTGTTGGGCAACGAGCTGACGGTGAGAGTAGTGAATCCAGAAAAGCGGATGCTCTGCGTCATGGCTGTATGAAAATACTGCTGCGCGGTTTCGGGCAAGTAAAGGGTTTTCATCGTAATAAATATGCTCTTTGGTGTTATCGGTGTTCATGAGAAGCTCCTTTCTTTAGTCAAAAAAATAAAGTCCTATAATATGCTAAGTATAGCAAATACTGTAATAAATGTCAAAATATAAATTTACAAATCTTTAAGTTGGTTTAAAAAATTTAAGTTTTAGTTCAATAATCTTATAGTAATACATAAGACCATAATGATATAATTTAAACAGAATACTTGGAGGATAATCAATATGAAAATGAACGAAGAATTAAAAAGAAAGATCGGTCAGCTGTTTATGGTTGGTATTCCCGATAACAGCCTGCCGGAAGAGTATGTGAAATTTTGCGAAAAGTATTACATCGGAAACTTTACTTTAAATGCGAATAACTGTGTATCGCTTGATATGCTCTGCAAGCTTAACAGCGAGCTTCGTGAGCATACATACCGTAATACAGGCATATATCCGTTCATCGAAGTCGACCAGGAAGGCGGTTGGGTAACTCGCATCTACGAAGGCGCGGCAATGATTTCCGGCGCAATGTCCTTTGCTGCAAGCGGAGCGGATGAATCAAAGCTGGAAAAGGAAGGCGCAAC
>SVLF01000130.1 GCA_015068085.1 Oscillospiraceae bacterium | reverse complement strand
TTTGCGGTTGCGAGCGAAAAGACCGGCACAGTAGGAAGAAAATATATGTACGGGCTTATTCTTATGCCGTATCTCGGTTGGAGCATCGGCACGCTCATTGGTGCCGCGGCGGGAAATATTCTTCCCGCGGCTGTGGTTTCTGCACTCGGCATTGCGATTTACGGAATGTTTGTTGCGATAGTTGTTCCCGTGATGAAAGTGAACAGACGTTGCCTTGTGTGCGTGCTGTTCGCTGTTGCGCTGTCCTGTGCGTTTAAGTATTTTCCGTATCTTAAAGAGGTACCGTCCGGATTTACGGTTATCATCTGCGCCGTAGCGGCAAGCGCGTTGTTTGCTGTACTCGCGCCGGTCAACATAGAGGAGGACGGCGAGAATGCATAGTTATTGGATATATCTTGCGGTTATGGCGGGGATAACGTATCTTATAAGGATGCTCCCGCTTGTTCTCATTAAAAAGAAAATACAAAACCGCTTTATCATTTCATTTTTGTATTACATACCGTATACCGTGCTTGCGGTTATGACGGTTCCTGCAATTTTTTATTCAACGTCATCGCCCGTTTCTGCAGCAATCGGCTTTTCTGCGGCAGTGGCGCTTGCCCTGCGCGGAAAGAGCCTTCTCACCGTTGCGGCGCTGTCCTGCGCTGTGGTATTCTGCACGGAATGGATAATGAGGATGATATAACTTTCCGCCTGTGCAAATTATACTTGTACAGGCGCTTTTTATGTGATATAATGAGTTTACGAAGTAAACTCAATGAATTGCCTTGCGGCATGAATTGAAATCATAGATTTCATGAATTAAGCCTGTGGCTTATGAATTGCACTTCGTGCATTTGATGGAATTTAATTCACAGACAGGGGATACGGATATGGTATCAAAAATTTATACGCTCGGTCTTTCGGGAGCAAGTGGTTTTATCGTAACTGCAGAGTGTGTTCTGTCCGGAGGAATGATGGGCTTTGAGGTGATCGGTCTTGCCGATACGGCGGTCAGGGAATCGCGGGACCGCGTCCGTGCCGCGGCAAAAACTCTTCCCATTCGCTTTCCGTCAGGGCATATAACGGTAAATCTTGCGCCTGCCGGCAAAAAAAAGGAAGGCGCGGTGTATGACCTTCCGATTCTGCTTTCGGTGCTTGCATCGGCGCATCAGATAAAATCAGTTCCGGAGAGCTGTGCATTCATCGGAGAGCTTTCGCTTACCGGTGAGCTTCGTCCAGCACGCGGTGTTCTTTCAATGGCGCTTGCGGCAAAGGCGGCAGGTATAAAAACTCTGTTTGTGCCGCGTTCCAATGCACGAGAGGCGGCTCTTGCAGGAGAAGAACTTGAGGTTTTTGGTGCGCGTGATGTGTCCGAGGTGGTGAACCACCTAAACGGCGATGCGTCACTTTCCCGTGAACCGCAATGGATTCCGGATGAGAATGAAAATATTTTCATTCCGGACTTTGCAGATGTGCGCGGTCAGGAAAATGTGAAACGCGCAATAGAGATTGCTGCCGCGGGCGGACATAATATTCTGATGATAGGGCCTCCCGGTTCGGGAAAGAGCATGCTTGCATCGCGCATACCGTCAATCCTTCCGGATATGACGCGCAAAGAGGCGCTTGAGGCAACGGAGATGCATTCGCTTGTGGGGCTTGTGTCGGAAGAGAGACCTCTTCTTACGTCAAGACCTTTCCGTGCCCCGCATCACAGCACGTCTCCCGTGAGCCTTTCGGGAGGAAGCTCCGCGCTTCGTCCGGGTGAGATTTCCCTTGCACATAACGGCGTACTGTTCCTTGATGAGCTTCCGGAGTTCCGGCGCGATGCGCTTGAGGTTCTGCGACAGCCGATGGAGACCGGCGAGGTTGCAATTTCCCGCGTTGCCGGCACGGCAAACTATCCGGCTCGGTTTATGCTCGTCTGTGCGATGAATCCGTGTAAATGCGGGTGGCACGGCTATGAGAACGGAGTGCATACCTGCACCTGCAGCGAGAGTGCGGTGGAAAAATATATGGGGCGTGTTTCCGGCCCGCTTATGGATAGAATTGATATCCATATAAATGTGCCGAATGTAACCTATGAGGATATGTCAAAAAAAGCGGACGGGGAGCCTTCGGCAGAGATACGCAAGCGCGTAAACCGTGCGCGTGAGCGCGCAAGAGCGCGCGGAGTTGCGTGTAATGCGCATCTCTCGCCGCGGAGACTGCACGAGCTTGCAAAGCTTTCCGATGACGCGAAAGAGCTTTTGAAAAATGCGTTTGATGCGCTTGGGCTTACCGGACGGTCATATGATAAGATACTGAAGCTTTCCCTTACCATTGCCGATATGGCGGAGTCGGACATTATCTGTGCCGAGCACATTGCCGAGGCAATTCAATACCGTTCTCTTGACAGGAGTGAAAACAGATGAAGAAAATAATATGTTTTGCAATGGCTTTTGCAATATGCGTATCTCTCGGTGCGTGCAGGATGTCGCCGCGTGAGGATTACATTTCCGGCATAAGCTTTGATCCGGCAGATTACGATACCGGTGCGCTTGCGAGGTATGAAAACAAGCTCTACGGAATAATTCTTGAATATCCGGAAAAATATGAGCGTGTGGGAAATTTTGACCTTGACGGATATATCACTTTTGAAGGCGATGATGTTGCAATAAGCGTATATGTCCCCGATATGGAAAACAACGATATTCTGACGGCTCAGGAGTACACCGAGAGCGTACTTGAGCTTACGGGAAGCCGTCCGGCAAAGTACGGAAAGTGCAGCGGATCAAAGGTTGTTTCAGAGGATGATGAAAGAGTCAGGGTTGACTTTATCGTCAAGGGCGTTGATGCCTTCTATCGCTTTGCTTATGAGGCTCCTGCGGAAGGATTTACAGAAGAAAATGAGGACTTTCAGTCTGTTATGAGCTCTATTCGTATTGATGACGGGATTTACAATAAGCTTACGCGTATGTCAAGCCGGTATACCGTGCTTTTGGAGTATGCAAAGAGTATGCAGTATATCACCGATGCGAATTATGCAAACCACTGTCTCAACAGCTTTGAAATGTCAAAGGATGAGCGACATAAGAATGATGCGCTCGCCACCTCTGCAAACATCCGCGCAGAGCTTATGAAGATTATAGAGCACGAGCGGGATGACGATGAAGGTTACGATTCGATGTGGGAAGAAATAACCACGGAAGCGCAGGAGGTAATTGATGCGTGTCTTCGTGCGGAAGAAGCAGTAAAGAGCGGAAACTATGAAGAAGCGCAGAGAATCGCGCGTATGGAGTTTTCATACGACCTTTCCGATAAGTGCTCAAGGTTTATTGAGACGATAAACGCTGAAATTTCGGAGTATTGATAATTATTTCCAATTTGTTAAATTTATCCTTGAAATATTCTCCCGTATGCGTTATAATTAATTAACAACAATTTTCGACGCTATACGGGAGATTACATATGCAGCTTCTTGAAGAGAGAATACGGCGTGACGGTATCGTCCGCGAGGGCAACGTTCTTAAGGTTGACAGCTTTTTAAACCATCAGATTGATGTTACGCTCTTAAATGAAATGGGGCGTGAGCTTCTCCGCCTGTTCGGGGATGACGGCGTTACAAAAATCCTCACCATTGAAGCGTCGGGCATAGGCATTGCCTGCATCGCCGCGCAGTATTTTAATGTACCGGTTGTGTTTGCAAAAAAGGCGGCATCAAAGAACATCTCCGGAGATGTGTATACAAGCCGTGTCCATTCCTTTACAAAGGATAAGTATTACGATGTTATGGTTTCGAAGGATTTTCTCCATGCGGGTGACCGAGTGCTGATTATCGACGATTTTCTCGCAAAAGGTGCAGCGCTTATCGGGCTGTGCGATATTATCAATCAGGCGGGAGCAACAGTAGTCGGCGCGGGGATAGCTATCGAAAAGGCGTTTCAGGACGGAGGAAAAAAGGTCCGCGATATGGGGATAAGGATTGAAAGCCTTGCCCGTGTTGCGTCTATGTCGCCCGGGAGCGGTGTGGTATTTGCGGAATGATGCGCGATGTGCGCTTCATCATATTTTAAGGAGGTCATAAATCATGGCAAAAAAACTTTTGGCAATTCTCTTGGCAGCAGTAATGGAATTGCCAAAAGTTTTTTTGCCA
>SVLF01000039.1 GCA_015068085.1 Oscillospiraceae bacterium | reverse complement strand
GCAGTCAATTGAGAAAGACGGCGCATATCCGAGCTTTCTTGGATACGCCGGCTTTCCCGGGGCAGCATGCATATCGATAAACGACGAGGTAATTCACGGTATACCGGGTGCGCGCAAGCTGTGCGATGGTGACCTGGTAAAGATAGACGTAGGAGCGACATATCGGGGATACATCGGCGACTGTGCAAACACATTTGCTGTCGGAAAGATAAGCGATGAAGCACAAAGACTTATTGATGTAACCCGGCAGAGCTTCTATGAGGGTATAAAGTACGCTCTTACGGGAAACAGAATCTCTGATATTTCCCATGCAATTCAGACCTATGTTGAGGATAACGGCTTTTCCGTTGTACGGAAATATATCGGTCACGGCGTAGGTGCAAAGCTGCATGAGGAGCCTGAGGTTCCCAACTTCGGTAAACCCGGATGCGGGGCACGCATCGTCAGCGGAATGACGATTGCAATAGAACCGATGGTAAATCAGGGCGTGTATACCGTCAAAGAGATGAGTGACGGCTGGACCGTGAAGACACGGGACGGAAAGCTGTCCGCCCATTATGAAAACTCGGTATTGATAACAGAGGACGGGCCGGAGATTTTAACTTTGGCCGATGAAAACAGGTAGAGGGAAATTTATTATGGAAGCGCAAGTCGGACATATTGTTATTTCTCTCGCCGGCCGCGATAAAGAACGGCTGTTCTACGTATTAAAAACCGAAGAAAACTTCGTGTACCTTGCCGACGGAAAGTTGCGCAGAATTGAAAACTGCAAGAAAAAGCGTCGCAGACATGTGAGGGTTGTGGGAAGCTCACAGTCCTATGTCGGCGAAAAACTCCGTTCGGGTAAAGAGGTATTAAACAGCGAGATGCGCAAAGCGCTTTTGGAATTTCTGAAAACGCACCTGCAAGCAGAGGGAGGTAATTTGCTTGGCTAAAGAAGACGTAATCGAGCTCGAAGGTACCGTCATAGAGGCGCTGCCTAACGCAATGTTCCAGGTGGACATCGGAAACGGGCACAAGATTTTAGCTCACATCTCGGGTAAGCTGCGTATGAACTTCATCCGCATTCTCCCGGGAGACAAGGTTACGGTACAGATGTCGCCGTACGATTTGACACGCGGACGCATCATTTGGCGTTCTAAGTAAATGCATAACAAAGCCGCACTGTATTACCGGCAAAGACAGGGCGGTGTGCAGATAAGAAAATTGCCGGAGAAATGGAGCTTTTTACGATTATGAAAGTTAGACCGTCGGTAAAGCCTATTTGTGAAAAGTGCAAAATCATTCGCCGCAAAGGCCGCGTAATGGTAATTTGCGATAATCCGAAGCATAAACAGAAGCAGGGTTAAAAAACAAACCCACATACAAAATTGGAGGTATGTTAAATGGCACGTATAGCCGGAGTTGACCTTCCGAGAGAAAAGAGAGTTGAGATCGGTCTCACCTACATTTTCGGTATCGGAAGAAAGCGTTCAAATCAGATACTGGCTGCGACAGGTGTAAATCCTGACACACGCGTCAAGGATCTTACTGAGGAAGACGAAGTAAAGCTTCGTGACTACATCGGCAAGACCTTCACTGTTGAGGGTGACCTTCGCCGCGAATTGGCACTTGACATTAAGCGTCTTATTGAAATCGGTTCCTATCGTGGACTGAGACACAGAAAGGGCCTTCCGGTTCGCGGACAGCGCTCTAAGACAAATGCAAGAACACGCAAGGGTCCGAAGCGGACAATTGCAAACAAGAAGAAGTAAGGAGGGTATTGTTAAATGGCTAGTCCCAAAACAGCAAAGAAGGGCGCTTCACGTAAGCGTCGCGAGCGTAAAAATATTGTAAATGGCGCGGCACATATCCGTTCCTCCTTCAATAACACAATGGTAACAATCACAGACATAAACGGTAATGCACTTTCATGGGCATCCAGCGGCGGCATGGGCTTCCGCGGTTCCCGTAAGTCCACTCCGTTCGCAGCACAGGTTGCAGCAGAAACAGCTGCAAAGGCTGCTATGGAGCACGGTCTTAAGACTGTTGAAGTTTATGTCAAGGGTCCGGGCGCAGGCCGTGAGGCTGCAATCCGTGCGCTTCAGGCAGCAGGTCTTGAAGTCAACATGATTAAAGATGTTACTCCGATTCCGCACAACGGTTGCCGCCCCCCGAAGAGAAGAAGAGTTTAATTGAGATAGGAGGAAATACAAAATGGCTAAGAACACACAGCCTATCGCAAAGCGTTGTAAGACCCTCGGCGTCTCTCCCGCAGCTATGGGTTACGCAAAGAAAGACACCAACCGTAACCCGGGCGGTCAGATGAGAAGAAAGAAGAGCGAATACGCACTTCAGCTTAACGAGAAGCAGAAGGTTAAGTTCGTATACGGTATCCTTGAGAAGCAGTTCCGCTCATACTTTGAGAAGGCTATTGCTATGCAGGGTAAGACCGGTGAGAACCTCCTCGTTCTTGTTGAGCGCCGTCTCGATAACGTTGTTTACAGAGCAGGCTTTGCTATGACACGCCGTGAGGCAAGACAGCTTGTTTCTCACGCACATTTCACTGTCAATGGCAAGAAGGTCAATATTCCTTCTTACCTCGTAAAGCCGGGTGATGTTATCGCAATCAGCGAGAAGAGTATGGCTCTTACAAAGTTCAAGGCAGTTCTTGAAGCAAACGCATTGCTTCCGGTTGTAAGCTGGATGGATGTCGATAAGACAAAGGGCCAGGCTACAATTATGGCTATGCCGGTAAGAGACGAAATCGACTTTGAGATTCAGGAGAACCTCATCGTTGAGTTGTACTCTAAGTAAGATTTCGCATAACCCTCGAGGCTACGAGTGTATTATCGCGCGGCTACGATTGCCGCACTAAAGGAGGGTATAAACAATGATGATAGAAATAGAAAAGCCACGCATTGATTGTATTGACATGGTTGAGGACGGTTCCTACGGTAAGTTTATCGTAGAGCCGCTGGAGCGCGGTTACGGCACAACGCTTGGTAACTCACTCCGTCGTGTTCTGCTTTCATCGCTTCCGGGTATCGCGGTTACTTCCATAAAAATCGCAGGGATTTCGCATGAATTTTCGACAATCCCAGGCGTTAAGGAAGACGTTACGGAAATCGTTCTTAATGTCAAGAAAATTGTGGCTAAGCTTCACACTGTGGAGCCGCAGACCGTTTCAATCGACGTTTCCGAAGAGGGCGAGGTTTGCGCCGGTGACATCAAGTCAACCGGTGAGGTTGAGATTCTCAATCCTGACCTTCATATCGCGACTCTCGGTCCGAACGCTACATTCTCTATGGAGCTTACATTTGCTCACGGACGTGGATACGTCTCGGCAGAACGCAACAAGCAGGCTCAGTCTGCAATCGGCGTTTTACCGATCGACTCTATCTACACTCCGGTGCACAAGGTAAACTACCATGTTGAGAATACGCGTGTCGGTAATATGACGGACTACGACAAGCTCACGATTGAGATATGGACAAACAAGACCATTTCCGCACGTGATGCTGTTTCCTACAGTGCCAAGATATTAAACGACCATCTCTCGCTCTTTATTGACCTTTCTGAGGAAATCAGCAACGCTTCTATCGTTGTTGAGAAGCCGGAAAATCAGCATGATAAGATGCTTGAGATGACGATTGAAGAGCTTGATCTCTCCGTCCGCTCCTTTAACTGCTTAAAGCGTGCGGGTATTAACACGGTTGAAGATCTTATCAGTAAGACTCAGGATGACATGATGAAGGTTCGTAACCTCGGTCATAAGTCTCTTGAGGAAGTTATCAACAAACTTGATACTATGGGGCTCGCACTTGCAAGCGAGGAGAACTAAATCTCCCGCTTGCCCCTGAGCCATTATAAAAGGAGGTATTACAATGCCCGGAACACGTAAGCTTGGACGTACCACTGATGCCCGTATGGCAATGCTTCGCGCAATGGTTACGTATTTGCTTGAAAACGGAAAAATTGAAACCACGCTCATGCGTGCTAAAGAAGTTCGTCCGCTCACCGAGAAGATGATCACTCTCGGAAAGACAAACACGCTTCACAATAAGCGTCAGGCACTTGCCTTCATCACGAAGGAAGATGTTGTTAAGAAGCTCTTCGACGAGATTTCGCCGAAGTATGCAGATCGCAACGGCGGTTACTGCCGCATCACAAAGCTCGGTCCGCGCCGCGGTGACTGTGCTGAGATGGCAATAATCGAGCTTATCTAACATCAGTAACGCAAAAGGATTACCTCAGAGTTTCAAGCCTCTGAAGTAATCCTTTTTTCGTTGATTTACTTGAAATTACTACAAAAATGTTATATAATATTCTTAAATTGAGAAAGCCGTATTGAGTCAGGAGGCTTTGTGTTATGGATAAAGACTTAGGTTATCAGGAAAACGGCATAACAAATACATTTGAAGCGTATAATAATTCCGAAGAAGAGGTAAAATTGGATGGCGAGGACGGACAATTAGATACCTCTGCTCACTTTGTTGATGAGAGGATATATCCAATGAAATCTATAAAAGTAGAGCGTGGATTTTATACGTCTTATGAACTGAAAAGAAAGTATGATAAAAAGCCGTCTTTGGTGATATTGGATAGTGATTTTCAACGCGAGAGCGTGTGGGGAATTCAGCAAAAGCGTGAACTTATCGAAAGTATACTTATGGGGTTACCGCTTCCTATATTCTATTTCAATCAGGATAAGAAGGGGCGGTTGGTTGTTATTGACGGAAGGCAGCGGCTGAACGCTATCTTTTCTTTTATGGATAATGGTTTTGCATTGGATAAATTAAAAATCCTCGATGAATTCAACAAGAAGAAGTTTGAAGATCTGGATCCTGTTTATCAATCTAAAATCGAAGATTATCAGCTTATGGCGCATGTAATACAGCCGATGACTCCGGATAGAGTAAAGTTTGATATATTTGATCGGGTAAACAGAGCGGGTACGAAGTTGAATAAGCAAGAAATTCGAAATGCTCTTTATCAGGGAAAGGTTACTGTTTTGTTGAATGAGTTGAGCAAAACCGATGAATTTAACGAAGCTACAGAAAACTATTTTTTAAAGGACAAGCGCATGAAAAACCGTTATTTGCTTATCCGGTTTATTGCGTTTTATTTGTATTACAACAATCAGCTTTATAAAAATAACAACGTTGCAGACGGACTCTACCAGTATTCAAGCGATATAGATGATTTCTTGGGTTTGGCAATGGATTATCTTAATTCAGTTCCGGAAGAAACAATCAATGAAATAAAAAGAATTACATTGGATGCACTTAGAAAGATTTCATTTTATTTGGGGGAAAATGCGTTCAGGTTAATTGATATCAATCCCGACGGAAGTATGAAACGATATCCTATTAACATAAATATTTTTGAAACACTGATGTTGGCAATGACGTTTTTACCGTCAGAGAGGCATGAACTTATCCCGATAATAAGAAATAAAGTCAATGACTTAAAAAATGACTCATCCTTTAGAAACAGTCTGAACAATCATCGCGACAGTGACATAAAGGTTGGCGACAGATATCTTATGATAAAAAGGTTGATAGGAGAAATAGCAAATGATAAAGCATATATCGACTAAAGGATTAAAAAGTCTTTCAAGTCTGGATTTTTCGTGCAAAAATCTGAATTTGATTACAGGAACCAATTCATCCGGAAAATCGACATTCATTCAAAGTATATTGTTGGCAAAACAAAACCAATTGCCTAATGTGGGATTGAATGGGGAATTGGCAAGTTTTGGGGAGTTTAAAGATGCGAAGAACTTCAATGTCGCGGAAAAAGAGATAAGTGTCAGCATTACTTTTTCATCTGATGATACTTATAATTTGGTAATAGATGAGGATGGGATTAAAAATAACGATTTTTCTTTGGTTACAAAAAGCATAATAAGTCAGATGGAAAACCGTTTTAATGTTGATTATTTGTCTTGTGACCGTATTGGTGCCGAAGATATATATAAAAAGAACTATTCTGTCGCTACAGACATTGGTGTTAACGGAGAATATGCTATATACTCATTAGATAAATATAAAGATAAGCCTTTGGAGGAAGAGTTAATTGCAGACAAAAGCTCTTATACCCTAAACTCACAGGTGAATTATTGGCTTGATTATATTTTAGGTGCAACAATAACCACGGAAGATGTTATTGGAACAGACTTCGTGAAATGTTTTTATTCCACTTCGTCCGGAAGGTTTATCAGACCGAAAAATATGGGCGCAGGATTCAGTTATCTTATCAGTGTGATTATAATGTGCATGTTAAGCGAAAAAAAGGACATTGTAATTATTGAAAATCCGGAGATACACTTACATCCACAGGCCCAGTCTAAGGTTTGCGAGTTTTTGTATTTTATTGCAAAGACGGGACGGCAGTTGTTTGTTGAGACACATAGCGACCATATTTTCAATGGGGTCAGAGCAGGCATTGCAACCGGAAATATGGATGCAAACGATATTTCTGTAAACTTTTTTTCTCTTACCATGGATGGTTGTACTAAAAACACAGTTGTAGAATTCGGTAAGCGAGGAAGAATATTAAACTATACAGAGGGATTGTTTGATCAGTTCGACACTGATTTGAATAGAATGTTGAACATATAGGGAATTGTTATGGAAGTAGTATTTAATGATTATTCTTTGGATTCTCAGTTTGGTAGTAGCGATGCCTTTGCCGATTCGCTAACCGAGTATACGTTGCCGCTATTGGAAATTTTAAAAGAAGGCGGTTCGCTGATTTTAAAAAAGTTTCAGTCGTATGACTTGCGCGTTACTCAGGAGATGACACTTAATGATTTTTTGACATCCAATCAGTTTATGGGCTATTCGGAATCTCAAAAATTAAGATCATTGATTGTCGGTCTCATGCATGAACCTTACTGGGAAGAAAACCCCAAAAGTGATCCTTCTGCTACATATATGACGGATTATACGGGGATATTTAGCGGAGAAAATCCAAACTGTTTTTCAGAGGCTTATGAGCGGGAACGAATGTTATTGTCCGTTGAGCATGATGATTTCAAAAACGAGTCAATATCTGTCAAAAAGAATGATGAACTTGCGAATATTAGTAATTTTTACAACAAACAGAGCTCGCTCGTTGCCCTTTTCCGATGGAATCATATTTCCTTTTCGGAGTTTTTGTTTCATTTAAGTGATGGGATTAAAGTATCGTTTTTTAAGTCGGGTGGCGAGGCTTATATTGATAAAGAGTTTAAAAGCCTTCAATTGTCCGGCAACGATGTATTTAAGATTATTGAGTATTACAAACGGTGGTTGATTGGAATCAGGACAGGAGCGATGATGGCGCATCTTACGGATTCGATTCATCACAGGGGATGTACTTATAGCGAGCTTCGTGTTACTTTGGATGACAAAAGGGAATTCCGGCTGTTTTATAAGCAGTTTGGTTCGCAATATGTGTTTTTCAATATGCTGTTAAAAGATACTACGGAAACACCGGAGCAAACAAAAGATAAAACATATTCTTTGATTAAAGTATTTGAAACATTAAATTAGCTTTATAAAATTATAAAGCTGTCTTTGCGTAATTTGCAGAGGTAGTTTTCATTAGAAATGACGCATCGGAGAACGATGCGTCATTTTTGTACATGTACAAGCCGTTCTTTTGGGGATTATAATTGTATTAGATAAATCTATTACAAGGAGAGCTTAAGTCTGAATAAATTCAGACAGGTAAAAGTTAAGAGGTAATAGCGAAGAGATAAGGTGCAAAATGCAGAGCATTTTGATTTTATTATATATTGTTTGTGCCTCGAATGAAGTGAAAGGAATGGTTCCAAAATGGCAAAATTTGATATCAAGGATATAAAGGGCGTTATTCCCGCAACGCTCACATGCTTTGATGAAAATGAGAAGGTTGATGAGAAACGCACATGCGCGCTTATTGAATTTCTCGTAAATTCAGGGGTTAACGGTCTTTACATAACGGGCAGCACGGGAATGTGCTTCACAATGACAACTGAACAGAGAAAAAAGTCCACAGAAATTGTTATTGATCAGGTTGCGGGAAGAGTTCCGGTAATCGTACATATCGGTGACATCGGAACTGCGAAGAGTATAGAGCTTGCCCGACACGCGGAAAGCGTAGGTGCGGATGCAATATCCTCCGTACCGCCGTTCTATTGGGGATTTTCTCCCGATGCTATTTACAATTACTATAAAGACATCGCCGAAAGCGTAAGTATTCCTATGGTGGTTTACAACATTGCGCTTGCAGGTCTTATGGACAGGGCGCTCATAAAAAAGATAGCGGATATTCCAAACGTCAAAGGGCTTAAATATACAGCGCGTTCGCACGACGAGATGGGTTCGATAAAGCGTGAGCTCGGAAAAGATTTTATGATTTATTCCGGCTGTGACGAAATGGCGTTCTCCGGATTCTCATTCGGTGCAGACGGCATCATCGGCTCGTTCTACAACTGTATTCCTGAGCTGTATATGAAGATATACAATGCTTATAAGAACAACGATATAAAAGCAGGTATGGAATATCAGGCAATTGCAGATGAGTTTATCTTTGCCGCTCTTAAATATAACGGCATTTCAAGTATCTATGACCTTATGAGAATGCGCGGAATTGATGCAGGAGAAGCAATACGTCCGTTTATAAGAAATTCACCGCAGAACATAGAAAGCTTAAAACAGGAGCTTTCGAAAATTCGCGATGAATTTAAAACACACGAGCTTGATATATTCGGAATATAGTCAAATCTGCAGGGAATCCTTAAAAGTTTGTGGGTTAACTCCCTCGTAGCGCAGAAAGGCGTTGTAAAAGCCCTTGTATGAGTTGTACCCCGAAAGATAGGCTATCTCATCAAGAGTGTGCGCGCCGGATACGATAAGAGCTTTTGCGTGTTCTATTCTGTGCTTCTGAAGAAGTGAAGAAAAGCTGCCGTTCATCTTCTCGGCCAAAAAACGCGCTACCTGACGCTTGCTGAGGAAAAGCATTTCCGCAAGCTCGTCAAGCGTTGCCGTGGAGAGGTTGTTTGCAAAATATGAAAAGATTTTGTCCTTTCGCGCCTCGTCGGAAAGCTTTGGATTAAGCTGTTGTACGCCGGCGTGAGCGGCAATGTCGTTACCCCTGGGAGAAAGCTTTTCGATAAGCTCTATGTATATCAGCGTTAAAAGCGCACTCGCATAGTCATTGGAAATGCTACCGTTTGGCGTGTTGCAAAGATATTCTGCGAGAATATCAAGAAGTATTTTTATTCTTCCCTCTGCCGGAAATTCAGTAAAGGCAGGTGCGATATCCGATAAGTCCGGAGTATCGCCGGAAAGCTCATCCTGAGGCTTTATCAGAAGACTGGTGCGCGTAAGCTTAGCTGAGACATTGGTTGTTTTGTGGAAGTTTCCCTTTGTCACGAGGTAACATTTTCCGCTGTGCATAGGATGGGTGTTGCCTTCTATCAGGATAGAGGCCTCTCCATCCTTCATATAATGAAATTCATGACCTGAGTGGATGTGTGCTTGGGAAGTAAAATTGCGTTGCGCGTCGGAAAACAGAAGAATGTTGTAAACCCTGTTTTTAACTGTAATGTCAAAGGCATACTGCGGTCCCATAAATTACCGGCTCCTTTCGTGCGTTAATGACATTAAAAAAACAATAATGTCTTTTTAGTACATGTCTAATCTTGTCTAATTTGATTATAATATATTTGAGTCAAAATGGCAAGAAAAATTCAAGTGGGATATTCCATTTATTGTGAAGTAAGCACTTCACAATAAACAATCCTGTATGAAAAATAAAATTCTTGGAGGAATGACAAAATGAAGAAAAGGTTTTTATCTCTCGCAATTATTCTTTCAATGGCGACATCTCTTTTTTTGGCGATGACTCTTTCTGTAGGAGCAGAAGATACCGCAGAGACCGAATATACATACAATTTCGGAATAGTAGATGGAGTTACTGCCAGCAATAATAAGTATTATGTTAGTAATGTGGAATATGTCAATGGAAATTACGAAAATAACTGGAGATATAAAAGCGTATCGACGGAAACAATTGAAACTACTTCGGAACTGAAAACGGGTAGAATGATGATTAATACTTCGGCTGCAGAACAATGGCTTGCTCTTGAAATGATCATTCCGCAGACCGGCTGGTATGAAATTCAGTTTTCATCCTACAGAATAGCGAACAGCGGTGGTGTCGGAGATGTATATATTCTTCCGGCAGATGCAGATTTAACGGATATCGATGCTGCTGTTTACGATCCGAAAGCTATTGCAGTCGCAAAGAATGTCAAATATTACGATACGACAAACGGCAAGGGGGCAACATCGGAAGTAAGTGTTGTTGAGGAGCTTGGTGCACAAAAATATTTTGTTGTTTTCAAAGCGACGGGAGGCAACACTGCTGAAGGCGCAAAGAGTACATATCAAATGTATCCTGCAAGCCTTAAGCTTACAAAAGCCACTGCTGAGAATGCCGCATATTCACCGTATAGCTTCGAATATCGGTTTGCAAATGAGATAAATAATGGCACCGATATAAAGGCTGTAACGTATTCCGGTACGAGGGGAACATGGGCGTATGATTCTTCTTCAGGAGTAGACTCCGCTAAAAAGAACGGAGAATATGCAACCTCATATGGAATTGAGATAAGTGCAAAGGAAGCAAACTCATGGATTGCATTTCGCATAAATATTCCGGTTGCAGGAAAGTACAAAGCATTGTATCTGTATAATAAACGCTATGTTTACGGTGGATACGGCGACATCTATCTTTTGCCGGGAAATACCGAAAATATCGGAAGTGCAATCGATAATGCAGCAAAGCTTAATAAAGAAGTGATATCATATTATGATGATACAACTCACAGGCGTGGACTGATAACAGACCTTAATGATGTAACTGTGAATGAAGCAGGTGAATATCTTCTTGTCTTCTATGGAGTCCAAAAAGGTTCTGGATATCCGGCAGGTGTGGAAAGAACAGTTAACGGTGAAAAAGTTGTAACTGCAGGCGGAGAAAATGCAGCTTGCCGTCAGTATCCGCAGGGCTTTTTACTTGATGGTTCAAGCGCATATCAGGCTTCGTATTCGGGTGTGGTGACCGTTCCGTCCGAAATTGAAAAAGGAACAATCATCACAGACAGTGTTAAGGTATGGAATACCGCAACGGGCGGTGAAATCACCGACGGAATAACTCTTTCAAGCTCGAACGAGCTCGTTGCAACGGCTTCCGGCACAACATTAACGGCGGTTTCTGCGGGAGATACAACAATCACCGCGACGTGCTCATCTCCGGCTGTCGGCAACATCATCGGTGCAGATGTCACCGTAGTTCCAGACGCACAGGAAAAGGTAGAAGCGGCATTTATTACAGATGGTAACAAAGAGGAAAACATATCTTATACGGCTTCGGACCTGAAAGGACTCACTGTAGACGGTAATGTTATTAACGGCGTTCCAAATGGTGATGGTTCATATAATCTTACGGCACCTGAGAAAAACAACGCCGGATATGAATTCGTTTATTGGGCAAAGGGAAATGTGGCAAAGAAGAGAATTCTTCTGTATCAGACAAATGAACTTGAAAATTATGTTCCGGATGAGAGCGGAGTAACTTATCTTATCCCTGTGTATGAAGATATGTTACCCAAAACCCCTGAATACTACAACGCAAACGGACAGCTTATTCCGGATGCAAAGGACAGCGACCGACCGTATATGGCAGGCTACGGCACTGCAAGTGGCTGGAAGCAATACGGAAAGACAAACATCTGGGTTGCAGAGTATAACAACAAAACACAACCGGATGATGTTACGGTAACTGTTGAGAACGGAACAGGCACAGCTACACTTCCTTATGGCGAGAAGGTTACCTGCATTGCAAATGAAGCGGAAGAAGGCACATACTTCCGCTGGTGGCAGAAGGACGTAAACGGTAAGCAGGAAATTGTAAGTGTTGATAAAGAATATTCCTTCCTTGCATACGAGAACTGCACGGTAACGGCGGTTTACGGTGACAGCGAGATTACTGTAACAGACCCGGCGAAGATCATAATCGACACCTTCGGTGAAAACAGCATCATGGCAGAGTTTATCGGCTTTGAGAATAAAACTGTTTTGGAAAAAGGCATTATGTTTGGAGAAAACAGAATTGCAATGACCGCTCCGGGTAATCAGTTCACCGTTACGGCTGACAAGAACGGAACCTTTAAGGGCTATGCTATTGTTGAAGATGGAAATGAATATACCCTTATAACAGACGGAGAAGTCACAATTTCAGACGCAGAATAATTTACCTATAGCGGAGAGGCTCCCTCTCCGCTATAATAAAAGAGGATAGTATGAAGAAAGGAGCTTTCAGATGAAAAGAATATTATCAATTATCTTAGCAGTGTCAATGATAATATCACTGATTCCGGTGTTTTCGTTTGTAAGTGCAGAAAATATAGTGTACACATATGAGTTTGGAACCGATAGCGGTGTCGCAGGAAATACATATATTAAAAAGGTGGAATATAGTATGACAAATAATAAATGGCAATTTTATGCTGCTGCGACAGACGCCCTTGCCGGAACTGCTCAGATAAAGACCGGAAGACTTAATATCACTTGTTCGGAAACGCGCGGTATGTGGCTTGCGCTTGAAATTGATGTTCCCGAGAAGGGATGGTACAAAATAGAATTTTCGTCTTACCGTATAAAGAACAACGGCGGCGTAGGTGATGTATATGTCCTTCCGATAAATACAGATTTGACAGATATAGACTCCGCTGTTTCAGGAGACGGTGCAGTAGCAGTGGCGAAGGATATAAAGTATTATGATACCGAAAGCAGTAGCGAATCGGTGAAAGAAAAAGCAGCGTATTCAAGCCTTTCGAAGGGGAAACATATTTTGCTTTTCAGAACAACGGCTGCAAATACAACATCAGGGGCGAAAAATACATATGCAATGTATCCTGATTCGCTTTCTCTTACCAAGCTTGGGGAGGAAGAACCGGGATATAAGCTGATTCCCGCAAAAACAATGCTTATGCCGGGTGAAAAGGTATCAGTATCACTTGTTGATTTTGAAGACAATCCGGTAAACGATTGGTCTGTAAAGAAAATAGAATCGTTTGATGCGAGCATTGCAACGGCTGACGGAAAAACGCTAACTGCAGGACGCGTATTCGGCTCAGTTTTGATTACGGCAACAGTTATTATAGACGGGGCAGAAAAAGAAGCGCAGGGAACCGTCACGGTCATAAACCCCGGAAGCCCGCTTATATATTCTTTTGGCACTGCAAGCGGAGTTCCCGGAGATACAAAGCTAAGTGATGTTGAATATTCAATGACCGATGAAAAATGGACGGTCCACAGTGCAGAGAAAGAGGCACTGTTAAATAACGCTCAGGTAAAAGAAAACCGTATGAACGTCACAACCTCGGAAAAAAACGGGATGTGGCTTGCTCTTGAGATGAACATCCCGAAAAGCGGATGGTATAAAATTCAGTTCAGCTCATACAGGATAAAGAACAACGGCGGCGTGGGAGATGTGTATATTCTTCCGCAAAATGCCGATTTGAGCGATATTGATGCGGCGATAGCGTCGGGAAATGCAGTTGCCGTTGCGCAAGGCGTTAAATACTATGATACGCAAAAAAGTGCGGAAACCGTGAAAGAAGAAATTGTTGTTGACCGCCTTGACGGAGTAAAGCAGATTATTGTTTTCAGGGCAACGGCGGCAAACACTGCTGACGGAGCAAAAAATACATATACAATGTATCCGTCGGCTCTTTCGCTTGAATGGCTTGGTGCGGAGGAACCGTTGTATAGCCTCAAGGCAGAAACGGAAGTGCTTATGCCCGGTCAGTCAGTAAACCTTTCTGTCGGCGATTATCTTGGAAGAACGGTTGAAGAATATACAATCAAAGAAATTTCTTCGGAAAATGAAGATATTGCAACCGTTTCCGAAAATGTTGTTACAGCGGTCGGTAACACTTTCGGGAGGGTGCGAATCAGTGCAGTTCTGGACATCTGCGGAAAAGAAAAAAGAGCAGAGTGTCTCGTTAGAGTTATTGATGCCGAGGATTCCGGGGAGCGTGTGGCTTATGCGCTTGATACGCGGCACGTCAACAGCCGGGGCGAGGAGTGGGTAAACCCGACATATGTAAGAGAACCGGGACATTATAAAAAAGCAGATGAAGAAAAAAGCGATATTGCAGGTCTTGTTCCGGAGACGGACGGCATTACTGCCGATTATACCGATGGTTGGAGCTTTTATGCATATGATCCCGGTGTAATTAAGCAAGAGAGAACATTTTTTCAGTCGAGCGGAAATTTTTTAAGAATCCGAATAGCGCAGAAGCAATGGTGTGCGATAAAAATGAACATTCCGGAATCAGGGCATTACCGCGCATTGCTTAAGCATATTGCATATAATATCGGCGGATACGGTACTGTATATCTTATTCCGGTTCCGGAAGAAAAAGAAAGCATTGAGCAATATATGACAGATGCATATAAGCTTGGTGATTTTTCAAGCTATAACGAGAATGTTAGCGCGTGGAATGCCGAAGGTGCCGCAGTCAGCACATACCTCGGTGAAGCGTATGTTGATAACGCAGGAGACTATCTGCTTGTTATACAAAACACAGGCAGAGCAAACGAACTTTTTGTCAATGATATTATCTTGAGCGGGACAAATCCGCTGACGGATGTAAAGCGAGCAATCAGCAGAAATTTGGATGTGGGCGACACCTTACATCTTGATGCAAGTCTTATTGAATGGGAAGCCGACGTTGAGGAATATTCAGATAATGTTACACTTTCATACGAAAATAAAACGCCGGGAATTATAGAAGTTTCCGATGACGGAGTTGTAACTGCTGTCGGATACGGAACCGGTGAAGTGGTTGTAACCGCAAGGTGGAATGGTTATGAAATTTCCGACAAGTGTACAGTTATCGTCGGCTCAGGAAAAACGCGCAGAAGCTACTACACCGAAGAAAAGATAAAGAACCTGAAGAACAATATCACGAGATATGAATGGGCACGCGATGAGCGCGATGCATATGTCGAGGAAGCGGATAAGCTTCTTGAACATGGTGTTGATAAGCTTTATAGTATGATTACAACTCAGGAACTTCCTCGTGCAAATCAGATTGCATATCGTTTCAATGACAGTGGACCGCATAACTGCTTGCATTGCGATAAATATGTCTATACTGAATATGGCGGGTACCCGTGGGATATTGATGTATTTGCCCGCCCCTGGAAGATCCAGTGTCCGGATTGTAAGCGCCTGTTCCCGTCAAACGATTTTGGAAAGTTCTATGAGCTTGGTATTGATGAACACGGCAATTACCGCTTCGCTCTTGCGCTGCAACGCCACCATGAGAAGTTCGTCTGCAAGGACGGTGAAAACTGTGAATGCGCGCCACCCGCCGGCGAGCGCGGAAGTGAAGAATGGAACGCATACTACGGCTACGGGGTAAAAGGCGGATATCTGTATAACGATACTTACGGCGAAAAGGATGACGCGCTCTTTGCGGTTGACGACGGCTGGGGATATGAATATACATATACATATAAAAAAGCTGACGGTACGCCTGAGCTTAATGAAGACGGCTCGGTAAAAACCGAGGTACGTTGCAAGCCTTTTATTGCCTATTACAATATGTGGGGATTATGGGAAACGGAAATTCAGTCGTGGGTGGAAAATCTCTCGATGGCATATCTGTATACCGATGATGCGAAATACGGCAGAGCCGCAGCAATACTCATTGACCGTATTGCAGATATTTATCCGGATTTTGATACAACCGAGTGCGGAGCGAAATTTCTTGTAAGCGATGGAAACACAATTAAATGGAGTAACGGAAAAACAACAGGCGCGAGCCGCGGTAAGATTATGGGAAGGCTCCATGAATACGAGCTTATAACTCCGTGTGCCCTTGCATATGATGCGGTTTTTCCGCTGCTTTCAGACAGTGAGCTTATTTCATATCTTTCCGAAAAAGCAGAAAAATACAAGCTTGAAAACAAAAAGTCAAACGCATCTGAAATAGCGATGAATTTCGAGAATAATGTTTTACGTGAAGCGCACAAGTGTTTCCTTGACTATCGCATAAGCGGAAATTTCGGTGTACCGGAGAAGTGCCATCTTATAACAGCTGTTGTGCTTGACACTCTCCCTGAAACCGAGGACTGGATAAAATGGGTTTTCCAATCGGGGGGAAGAAAGAGTATTTATGAATACACCGGAGGAAATGTATATTCTCAGATCATAACGGCTGCGAGGGTTGACCGAGACGGTCACGGCAATGAGGCTTCTCCAAGCTATAATGGTCTTTGGGTTAATTGTATGGTTGAAATTGCCGACGTACTCGAGAAATATGATAAGGTGGCAAATGTAAATCTTTATGTTCACCCGAAGCTGATAAGAATGCTTACATCCCAAATAGATATACTATGCGTTTCCACAGCAGCACCGAATATCGGAGATCATGATCGTATGGGACGCCACCTCCCAGGAACGAGCGTTGAGGCTTTGCTTACTGCATATAACGTTATCACAGATGAGGAAATACGAGAGAATATAGCCCGTGCAATATATTTGCGGAATGGCAAAAAAACAGATAACCTTCACAGCAGTATTTTTGATACAGAGCCGGAAGCAGTAGTTGCTGATATCGAGAAAATTGCAGGTACCGGACGCATAGCGCTCGAACTCGGAAGCCGTGCTTTGGCGGGGTACGGAATATCAATTCTCCGCGCCGGAGATTGGTATATGGCAAATAACACATCAAAAAATGTGAACACTCAACGAGACTTTTATCTCTGGTACGGGCAGACAGGCGGCCATGGCGATTATGACAAATTAAATCTCGGATTCCATGCATATGGTCTTGATGTCGGCGCGGATATCGGTGAGGCAAGACTGAAAAATACCACAGACCCGCATCGCTTTGAAATGCAGGAGGTAACGCAAAGCCATAACACCGTAACGGTGAATAATGTAAGCCAGAAGGCAACGCTTGATGGGAACGTTGAACATTTTGATGACGCAGGACGAGTTAAGGTTATGGATGCGGAGGCTCCTGAGGTTTACTCAGCGCAGGGGGTAGAGGAATACAAAAGAACACTCGTTATGGTGGATGCAAATGATGATGTTTCCTATGGCGTGGACTTCTTCCATATCGTTGGCGGTGAAGATCATCTTTATTCCTTCCACACGCTTGCAACTGACAGAGAGCTTTCAGAGAATATCGCGGTGGAAAGTCAAAAGGATGATGCCGGTAATTATATCGGATCATATCAAGGAATTGATAAAAAGTGGGGCGGAAGCACAGTCAAGGATGATTCAGATGGTCTCGGAACCTACAGCTGGTTCGGTGAGGTTGACCGCGCAACTGATCCGGCAAATGCAGATGTGTTCAGCATGGACTGGAAGATAGTTGATAATGATAAGGTTCTGCAGCCTGCACAGAAGGATTTGCGTGTACGCCTTACAATGCTCAATTCCTTCAAGCTTGATGAGATAACAACAAGCTCCGGCATTCCGCCGCAGGTATACAACGCACTGCCGAAGGTTCGCTTCCTGTTTGCCCGTCATACCGGTGAGAATGACGGCAAGGCGGCAGATGAAAAGCTTGATACGCTCTTCACATCGGTTGTCGAGCCGTATAACAAAGACCGTTATATCTCGAATATCGAAAAGGTAAACGTAACCCGCGCAGACGGAGCAGAGTTTACAACAGACGAGGCAAAAGCCGTTAAGGTAACGCTTACAAACGGACGTGTTGACTACATCGTATATGCAAAGGATAGCTCCGTTCCGTATAAGGTTTACTACAGCGAAACCGAAAGCTTTGAATTCTGCGGATATGTCGGCGTTGTTTCAATGGTAGACGGCAAAATTACATATACGTATGTAAACGACGGAACAACGATTGCCGATAACACAGGCTTACTTCCTGCACACAACGGTGAGGTCACCGGATTCCAACGCGACCTTTCCGCAAATAACTGGATGGATATTGACTTTGAGGGTGACGTCGCTCCCGAAACACTTGCCGGAAAGTACATCTATGTGGATAACGGACTAAGCGACAATGCGGCATATCTTATCGAAAGTGCAGCACCGTCGCCGGATATCGATGGCAGCATACGTCTGTCTCTCGGAAACACAACGCTTATAACAAGCTATGTTGATGACTATGACTTTGACAAGGGTTATAACTACAACATAAAGGTTACAGACAAAGCGCGTATTCCGCTGAGCTACGTTGATGATAACGCGCCTGTGTTTGAAGCGATAAGCGACAGCATCACAACGAGTGCAGAAAGCTCAATAAATGTGGCGCTTAAGGCAAACAGTGAGCACGGCGCGGTAACGTACAGCTCGGTAACTCTTCCGCGCGGCGCAAGCCTTAATAGCGATACCGGCGTTATTACGTGGAAGCCGGATGCGTCACAGGTAGGCGAAAACCTCGTTCAGGTGGATGCAATTGATGAGGAAGGGCGTGTAACCCGCGCAAACTTCACGATAACCGTTTACGGCTCAACGACTTCAAAACCATCCGATGCAGCCGGAACTGACGGGACTGAAACACCCGCCGGAGGTGGCGGTGGCGACGGAGGAGGTGGCGGTGCCGCACCATCCGATGAGAAGGATAACGCCGGGGATTCCTCTACCGATGTAGGGGACGGTGGTTCCGACGTCCCGCAAGACAACGCTGATGGCTCCGACCAAACCAATGCAGGGAACGGCGTTCACGATATTCCGCAATTCACAGACCTCGGCAACCACGCATGGGCGGCTGACGCGATAAATACGCTTGCGGCTGATGAAATAATAAAGGGCACGTCTGCAAGTACATATTCGCCGGCAAACAATATAACACGTGCAGACTTTGCATTGCTTCTTGTTCGAGCATTTAAGCTTGAAAGTGATAATGCAGAGAATTTTGCTGATGTCTCGGCAAATGATTACTTCGCACCGGAGCTTGCAATAGCGCGAAATACGGGAATAGTCGGTGGCGTAGGTGAAAATAAATTCGCCCCACGCAATTCCATTACCCGTCAGGATATGATGGTGATTGTATATCGTGCACTGCAGAGCCTTGGTAATGAGCCTCCCTTGCCTAAAGGTAGTGAAGCGGAGCGGAATGTCGGCGCGGCAATGAATGATAGTCCGGTGGACTATCAGAACCGCGACGTGACCGAGCCGGGCGAGATGGGGGCCGTCGAAGACGGTGGAGGGATTTCTCCCTCGCAATACCCCGACTTCACTACCGTCGCACCTTACGCCCGCGAGGCGGTGTCCGCACTCATCGGTGCAGGTCTTGTCAATGGTAAGAGTGGACATATAGCACCATTGGATTACACCACCCGTGCTGAAGTGGCAGTTCTTGTAAAGCGCATGCTTGATTATATAAAATAATTTTGCATTTTGCACTTTGCATTCTGCATTGTGCGGCAACGCCGCACATAGGTTGCGGTGCTTATTAAACGTATACTTGACTATATAAAATAACATAACAAAAGCACGGGGACGCGTTCCCGTGCTTTTGTCATGGTGCGCTCCGCTTGACAAAGACAGCGCGGAAAGATATAATATATAATTAAGAAAGTATGGCAAAAGAGGTGCCTAAATGACGCTTGCGCAGTTTTTTTCAGAGCATAAAAACGTCGGAATAGCACTTTCAGGAGGCGTTGATTCCATATATCTTATGTATTCGGCGGTTTCTTGCGGTGCAGACGTGCGGGCATATTTTGCAAAGACGGAGTTTCAGCCGGAGAGTGAGCTTTGTGACGCAGCAGAAGCGGCGGAAAGGCTCAGCGTGCCGCTTCGTGTTATTGAGTTTTCCGTTCTCGAGGATGAAAATATAGTTAAAAACGGCGAGGACAGATGCTATTTCTGCAAGCGCGGTATGATGGACAGAATAGCCGCGGCGGCGAATGAGGACGGCTGTGAAATTATATGCGACGGAACTAATGCATCGGACGATGTTTCAGAAAGACCGGGATTTCGCGCACTGGGGGAGTTCTCGGTTGTCTCACCGCTGCGCATATGCGGAATGACAAAAGAAGAAATAAGGAATAGTGCCCGTGATGCCGGAATTCGGGTATGGGACAAGCCTTCATATTCTTGTCTTGCGACGAGAATAAAGCAGGGAGAGAAAATCACGCAAGAAAAAATAGCGCGTGTAAATGAGGCGGAAAAGGAGCTGTTCTCTCTCGGGTTTTCAAATTTCAGGGTGAGGCTCGGAACGGATGAAGCAAAGCTTGAGCTTTCAAAAAAGGACACTCAGTTATATCGGCAGAATCAAAAAGAGACAGAAAAAGTATTGAAAAAGCATTTTAACTGTGTTATTGTTGAGCTGGAGGCGCGCGAATGAGCAGTTTTCATATTGACATATTAAATAAAGTAAAAAACGGGGAAATGTCCGTTCACGATGCGGAAGTTATGCTCAAAGCCGAGCCGTTTCGTGACATTGATTTTGCAAAGGTGGATACTCACCGTCGGTTGCGCAACGGAGCGTGCGAGGTCATATATGGCGAAGGAAAAAGCGCAGAACAGATAAACGGAATTTTAAAAGAGCTGTCATCTGCCGGAGAAAAGAATGTGCTGATAACACGTCTGTCTGCCGAAAAGGCAGAAAAGATACCGGGAATACGATATTTTAAAGAAGCAAAAATCGGTGTTTCAGGAGAAAATGCAAAAGCCTCGGGTTGCGGAAAAATCTTAGTTATAACAGCGGGAACAAGCGATATTCCGGTTGCTGAGGAAGCCGCACTGACGGCGGAATTTCTGGGCAATGATGTAAAACGCATATATGATGCGGGCGTTGCGGGACTGCACAGGCTGCTCCATCATCTTGACGAGATAATGAGCGCAAGTGTTATTATTGCCATTGCAGGAATGGAGGGTGCGCTTGCGAGCGTTGTCGGCGGTCTTTGTGATTGTCCTGTGATTGCGGTGCCCACAAGCGTAGGATACGGTGCGGCGTTTGAGGGAATGGCGGCGCTCCTTGCGATGATGAATTCCTGCGCGAGCGGGGTGTCGGTTGTAAATATTGATAACGGCTTCGGAGCGGGATATCTTGCAAGTATGATAAATCATAAGCCGAGGGGAGACGAACACCTTAAGGTTTAAAAACGTAATTTCAGCGAACTACTGCAGAAAATTCTGCAAATATACCATGTGGGTGATAACAGATGAGAACACTTTATCTCGAGCTTAATATGGGTGCGGCAGGTGATATGCTCGCGGCGGCACTTGCCGATTTGCTTGATGATACAGAAAGCTTTATGAAAGAGCTTTGCGGGATGAACATACATGGTGCCGAGATAGTCATTGAAGATAAAAAGAGCCTTGGTATCAGTGGAAAGGCTTTTTACGTGAAGATAAACGGTCACTCTGAGGAAGACGGGCATCACCACGGTCACTCAATGCAGGATATCCGTCATATTGTGGAAAAGCTCAATACAAGCGAGGATATAAAGCGTGACATTATTGCAGTATATAACATAATTGCCGGGGCAGAGAGCAAGGTTCACGGCGTGAAGGTACATGAGGTACATTTTCATGAGGTTGGTATGCTTGATGCGGTAGCGGATATCGCGGCAGTATGCCTTGCGATGAAGAAGCTAAACCCGGAAAGAGTGGTTGCAACTCCGGTTCATGTCGGTTCGGGCACGGTCAAATGTGCGCATGGAACGCTTCCGGTCCCCGCGCCTGCCACAGCGGAAATTCTGCGCGGAATACCGATTTACGGCGGTAAAGTACGCGGTGAACTGTGTACGCCGACGGGCGCGGCACTTCTCAAATACTTCGTATCATCATTCGGGAATATGCCGGTGATAACGGCAGAAAAGATAGGATACGGAATGGGAAAGCGCGAGTTTGAAACCGTAAACTGCGTCAGAGCAATGCTTTGTGAAGAAAATTCCGGCGATGAGGTTTCGGAGCTTTCGGCGAATATTGACGATATGACCGGTGAGGATATCGCATATGCAGCGGAGACGCTTCTCTCTTGCGGTGCGCTTGATGTGTGGACGGAGAGCATCGGTATGAAGAAATCCCGACCGGGAACAAAGCTGTGCGTGCTATGCGAAACGGCACGTGCAGAGGAGTTTGCAAAGCTTTTGCTGATGCATACAACAACCCTCGGCGTGAGGGAAAATGCATGCACAAGATATGTTCTTTCGAGAAAGAATGTCACAGAGAAAACTCCGATAGGTACAGTGAGAAAAAAGGTCTCGGAAGGATACGGAATAAAACGCGAAAAGTATGAGCACGACGACCTTGTGCGCCTTGCACGTGAAACGGGAAAAAGCCTTTTGGAAATAAAAAATTTTCTCTCGGGACGGTGAGTGATATGTTCAATATAAAAATTGCAGATATCGTGATTGGTATAGAAAACAAATACGAATATATCCGTGAGATGTGCCGTGATTATATAACCGAAGAGGCTGCGGAGTTTTGCATCAGTGTGACTGATGAGGAGATTATGCGAGAGGATGAGGTTGAAAAAACAGGCTTTCCGGCTTTTTATCTTGAGACTCTTGCGGTTTACAGGAAAATTGCCGATAGGATGCCGGAATACGGCGGCTTTCTTATGCATGGAGTTCTGATGTCGGCAGAAGACCGCGGGATACTTCTCACTGCGGAAAGCGGAACGGGAAAGTCAACCCATGCAGCACTCTGGATGCAGCTTCCGGGAGTCCGGTGCGAGATTATAAACGGCGATAAGCCGCTTCTCCGCATAATTGACGGATGTGTTTATGCCTACGGTACCCCGTGGTGCGGAAAAGAAGGAATCCACAAAAATGCGCGCGTTGTGCTTACCGACATATGCTTTTTGGAGCGCGGAAAGGAAAACAGCATTTGCAACGTCGATAAGGGAGAGATTATGCAAAATCTTTTGCCAAGCATACACATACCGCAAGGAGATGGGGTAATTGCGATGCTTGATACGATTGATACAATGGCAAGGCTTGTTAATTTCAGAAGGATAAAATGCAATATGGATATTTCTGCGGCAGAAACTGCATACAATGAAATTATAAAGAAATAATTTACTTTTTTTCATAGATATGGTATACTGATAAAAAAGGCGCATACGCCGGAAATATGGAGGATTTGATATGGACAGAATATCTCTTAAGGAAAGAGCAAAGGAACAAATCAGAGGCAAAATATGGGATTTGTTTTTGGTAACGCTTGTTGTTTCCCTCATAACGGGCGCGGTGAACGGAATACTCACCCTGCTTCCGGGAGTAGGAACGGTCGGTGCGATGGTTATAACTGCGCCGCTTTCCATAAGCGTTTTCAAGATTTATCTTGATCTCGTAAATGAGAACAAAACCCCGGTTGTCGCAGATGCTTTTTACGGTTATTCAGACTTCGGAAGCTCGGTGCTCGTTGTTGTTATTGCCGCACTTTTCACCTTCCTCTGGTCGCTTCTTTTCGTCATCCCGGGAATCGTTAAGGCTCTCTCTTATTCGCAGGCGTATTATATAATCGCTGAGAATAAAGGTATGCCGGCAATTGATGCGATAAACCGCTCGAAAGAGATGATGCGCGGGCATAAGATGGATTATTTTGTGCTCCAGCTTTCCTTTATAGGCTGGGGGCTTCTCGGTGTGCTGACTTTCGGAATTGCATTTATATGGATTGCTCCGTATATGAATGCAACATACGCAAACTTCTACAACAGCGTAAAGTCATCGTATAACGCCGGAAATGTAGCATAAAAAAACCGCATAATATAAGTAAATATACCCTTGACATTCTCAGGTGTCAAGGGTATACTTTTAATGAACAATTAAATTGAAGGGTGATTGCAATGATAAAGGTAGGACTTATAGGCTGCGGAAAAATAAGCGTAGGTCAGATTGCGGCATTTGATGCAACAGAAGAAGCAAGGATTGTTGCAGCGTGTGATTTGTCCGAGGAGAACCTCAAGGTTGTCTGTGACAAAACAGGCGCTGTTGGATATAAGGATTATAAGGAGCTTATGACAAAGGAAGAGCTTGACCTTGTGGTTATATCGCTTCCGCATTTTCTCCACGGAGAGGCAACGTGCTTTGCGGCACGCCTCGGAATAAACGTATTCCTCGAAAAACCGATGGGGATTTCGGTTGCAGATTGCGAGAATATGATAAAGGTATGCAAGGAAAATGACGTTATGCTGTGGGTTGGGCATGCTCATTGTTACCACCCCGCATATATGCGCGCGAAAGAGCTTATAGATTCCGGCGAGCTTGGCGAGCTTGTAAGCTTTGCGGAAACTCGCAATATGAATTATTTTGCAGACTCACGTCCGCGCTGGTTCCTCAAAAAAGAACTCTCCGGCGGCGGGATAATGATAAATCTCGGGGCGCATTGCCTTGATAAAATGAAGTATTTTTCAGAATCTGAAATTGATGAAATTCACGGTCAGGTACATATCCGCGAAGGGTTTGACTGTGAGGACAGTGCACAGTGCTTTGTCAAGATGAAGAACGGGGTTACCGGTGTCATAAACCTTATCGGTCATACAGCGGCTTCCATGAATCCGACAACGCTTTATCTCACACGCGGCGAAATCCGCATTGGTGGCAAGCTTGAGTATTGCGGAGCAGACGGAGTGTTTAAAACAGAGGAGATAGGCGGCTCGGGTATGCCTCTGCAAATAAAGGCAGTCGTTGAAACTCTCAAGAAAGGCGAAAAAACACCGTTTATAGGCGGAGATTACGGCCTTGACATTGTTCGCGCAATAAAGAAGCTTTACGGAGAAGCTTAGTTGGCTTGGAGATAAATGGCGCAGACCGCGTAAAACGAGAAGGGGAATCCAATAATAAAAAGATCCGATTTTACATTTCGTGTAAAGTCGGATTTTTTAATTGGATAACGAAAACTACCGGCAGTGCCGGTAGTTCCAAAAAGCTTTAGCTATGGGTGGAAAAATAATCCTCCTTTGTTTAAAATAGAAGTGGGTTTGCCAACCACAACAAAGAAACAAAGGAGGAA
>SVLF01000038.1 GCA_015068085.1 Oscillospiraceae bacterium | reverse complement strand
TTCGGCAGAAGCCGAATTTGAGGATTTAGTTACACTTTATGCTATGAACAAATCGGACCTCTCGACGTACTTATGTACTACTTCGGGTCCGATTTGCTCATTCTGCACTATTTTTCTAAAGCCCCAAGGGGATTGTGGCAAAATGCATTTCGCTACAATCCCCTTGTTTTTATTTCTTTTTAAGATATTCGAGAAAATGTGCAATATTGCCGTAAGCACTCGCTTTTTTGAAATATGCACAAATAACCTGAGTTTCGCAAAAATCCACGACGTCTAAGCTGCAGGTTTTTCCATTTGGCGAAGCCGCTGCCTCCTCAATCCTGGAAATTCCTATGCCTACTCCGGATTCAATAAACTTTCTGTTGCAGGTAAGGTCATTGCTCTGAACAACTATATTCGGAACAAAGCCTGCTTTTTCGCACGCATCCAGAAGCCGCCTGTGCAAAGCATTATCCTCTCCGATTGATATAAACCGCTCATCAGAGAGCTCGCGCAAGGTCAGCTTTCTTCCGCAAAGCGGGCTGTTTGCCGATGCGCGAAGTCCTATCCTTGATGTGTATAGCGGCAATCGCTCATACCCCCGGTATTTGTCGGTTTCTTCATCTATTATTATATCGTAGTCTTCTATGTTTACTTTTCCGAAGTCAAACGACGTTTTGAAGGCTATGCGGGGATGGTTTGAGTTGTATTCTATTATCCTGTCTGTTATCTTACCGCGCATTGCGCGCACCAGGAGCTTTATTTTACGCGTATCCCGCTCGGGCGATGTAAGCTCTCCCACTGCCCTGTCAAGCTCTGAAAACACTGCGTCGAGCGAGGCTTTGAGCTTAATTCCGCTGTCGTTTAAGCGAATTCTGTTTGATGTGCGGTCAAACAGCGTGCATCCCAGCTCTCTCTCAAGGCGCCTTACCGATGCCGAAACCGAGGTTGCCGGAACCATATATTTCTCCGCAGTTTTTGCAAAGCTTCCGTTCTTTGCACTTTCATAAAAATACCGAAGCTGTAAAAGCTCCATTATCCAATCCTCCCTCCGACGATGTGATGACCTTATTCTACCACATCTTTAAAGTTTAGGCAAGCGCATTTTAAACAATTGTTTACAGTTGGCATAAAACAAGCGTATAATATAGGAAAACTGACCTTTAAAGGAGAGCGTTTTGTATGAATACGGATTTAAAGCAATACTGCAAAGAAAACTACGAGCTTATGCTGGACACTCTGCGTGAGCTGTGCGCCATTCCCGCGCCGTCACACTTTGAGCACGAGCGTGCGGCATACTGCAAAAAGTGGCTTGAAGCTATCGGCGCGAAGGGTGTATATATTGATGATGCGCTCAACGTTATTTATCCGATAAACTGTGACGGAAGCCGCGAAATTACGGTTTTTGTTGCTCACACTGACACCGTTTTCCCCGACAGGGAGCCGATGCCGTATTTTGATGACGACGAAAAAATCCACTGCCCCGGCGTCGGCGATGATACAGGAAGCGTTGTTGCCCTTCTCGCAATGGCAAAATATTTCACCGAAAATAACATAGTTCCTGAAAAAGGGATATTGTTTGTTTGCAACTCCTGCGAAGAAGGCCTTGGAAACCTCAAGGGTACAAGGCAGCTTTTTGCCGACTTTGAAGGCAGAATTGCGCGCTTCATAAGCTTCGACAGCGGGTTGCTTTACTCCGTTGCCGACCGCTGTGTCGGCTCCCACCGCTATGAGGTTGAAGTTCTTACCGAAGGCGGCCATTCATGGGGAAAATTCGGTGCCCGGAACGCAATTGCAAATCTTGCTGAAATCGTCACCAAAATCTATAATATTGAGCTTCCGCAGAAGGAAAACTCAAAAACAACTTTCAATGTTGGCGAAATTTCCGGCGGCACCTCCGTCAACACAATTGCACAGAACGCCAAAATGCTCTGTGAATACCGTTCCAATGATGTTGACTGCCTTGCATATATGGAAAAGAAGTTTGCAGAGATTTTTGAAGCTGCACGCTCCGAGGAAGCGCGCGTAACCGTAAAAAGAGTCGGCGACCGCCCGTGCGGAAATGTTTCCGATGATGAAATTGAAGAACTCAGACGTGTTTTAGCTCCGCTCATAGAAGAAATAGCTCAGCACGAGGCAGTTTTCAAAAGCTCCTCGACCGACTGCAACATTCCCCTTTCACTCGGCGTTCCGGCGATATGCATGGGAGTATGCGTACACGCCGGAAGCCACACTCGTGAGGAGTGGCTTGAGAAAAAATCCTTTATTCCCGGCCTTGAGCTTGCTATAAGGGCAGGTCTTGCCTTCTCGGGGGTGACAAAGTGAAATTTACTGCGGCAGGGGATATGATTATCCAGAAAAGAATTTATGAAGGCTATGATTTTTCCGAGCTTTCGGATTTTATAAAGCAGGGTGATGCCCGCTTCTTTAACCTTGAAACTACGCTCAACCGCACGGGTGACACCTGCGGCTCTGCATTCTCCGGCGGTACATATATCCGCACGGATCCCGAGGTGCTTGACGACATAAAGCCTTACGGGTTTAATATGACGAGCTTTAACAACAATCACGCGCTCGATTTTTCCTACGGCGGATTTTTCTCTACGCTTGAAGCGGTTAACGCAAGCGGACTTGTCCACAGCGGCGCGGGAAGAAACCTTGCCGAAGCAGCAGCACCTGCATACCTTAACACAAAAAACGGACGCGTGGCACTTATTTCCGTAAACTCCAATTTTGACCCGTCTGCAATGGCAGGTGAGCAGTCTCCCCTGTTCCCCGGGCGCGCAGGCGTTAACGGTCTGCGTATAAAAAGCCGCGTTGAGCTGCCAAAGGAAGAGCTTGAACATATAAAAAGGATTGCAAAAGCAACAAACATCAATGCGGCAAAGGAAATAACCCGAAAAGAAGGATATTACCCCGAGCTTTGTGATGATGAATGCGAGCTTGGCGAGCTTAAATTCAAGCTCGGAGATGAGCCGCGCTTTGTTATGGAGATTGATGAGCGTGATATTGCGCGCGTTGAAAAAGCGATATTCGAAGCAAGCCTTCAGGCTGATTATATCATGATTTCCGTCCACTCGCATCAGATAAGCGGAGATTCAAAGGAAGAGCCTTCACAGTTTTTGAAGGATTTTGCCCACCGTTGCATTGATGCAGGCGCACATGCGGTTGTCGGTCACGGACCTCACCTTCTCCGCCCGATAGAAGTATATAAGGATTGTCCGATTTTCTATTCGCTTGGCGATTTCGTGCTTCAGCTTTATAATGTTGAGACTGCGCCTGAGGATTTCTTCCAAAAGCACGGGCTTACCTCCGCATCAACTGTACACGAGCTTCTTGCAAAGCGGTCAAAGAACTTTACCGTCGGGCTTATGACTGACAAGAGAATGTTCCGCTCAGTTATTCCGCTCTGGGAAACAGAGGGAACAAAGCTTAAAAGCATCACACTTATGCCGATAGAAATGTGTATGGACGGCAACAAAGCTGAAACCGGTCTTCCGAAAAAAAGCTGCAATCCGGAGATTTTTGAATATCTCCGCGATATGTGCAAGTCCTACGGAACCGTTCTTACGCTCCGTAAAGACGGGCTTATTGATTGCAAGTGGTAATATATCTCTGAAAAATAACACTCCGGAGCGCAAATTTTGCGTTCCGGAGCTTTTATCTTTCATTATTTACTTTTCAAGAACGTATGCGACAACTCTGCCGATTCCGCGCGCCATACGCAGAAATCCGAGGTCTGTGGGGTGGCAGCCGTCAACGGTGCATGAGTTTGGATTCTCACCGTCAAAAATTGATGCGCCGTCAACGAAATACACGTTTTCATCTCCGCGCTCAACTGCGTTTAAATACGTTTTCATTATAACTGCGCGATTGTTTCTGCGCTGTATATTTTTCATATCGTCATTCGGTGCGGTGACAAAAATAACGGGAAGCTCGGGCTGCTTCTCGCGGATTTTGAGAAAGCCGCGCTCGTGCGTCTTTTCAAGATGCTCCGTGCTCGGTGCATTGTAGTCATAGTCATATACAAACGCGCTCATTGAAAGAGAAGCGATATAATCATACATTGCGTCCTCGCCCCGTGCATTTCCCGAAAATCCGAGGTTTATGTGGTTACATTCAAGCTTCTGCGAAATAACCGCGGGGTATGCATTACCCGGACGTGAAGCGCATCCGCCCTGAGTGATGGACGAGCCGTAATATACAACCGGGATTTCATATTTGTATTTTCTTCCTCCGGAAAGCGCCGCATCGTCGGAAATGCCTATATAAAGAGAGTTAACCGGATTGTACAAGGGAAAATTGATTGTAATTTCACGCATTTTTCTGTCGCCGAAGTGGTAAATTGACGTAAATCCGTCTGTCATGCCATAAGGCGGAACAAACGTCTTTTCAAAAACATCATGCCCATCACGCGAAACATACATATCAAACCCCGCAACGCCGCAGAGCGGCATATGCGAAAAATGCGTGACGCTCGGAACGATTGCGCGGATTGCTATATATTCCGAATCAGTTGAGAAACGGACTCTGCCACCCGCAGTGTGAATGTGAAGCTTTTCCACGCCATCGCTTATTGCTTTTGCATTGCTTTCCGGAAGGCGGCGGAAAATCTCTTCCGACTTTGCGTTATAAAGCCCATAAATCTCAAACGGTTCTTCCTTTACGTTGTGAAAAACGCAGTCCGGTGCATTTATCTCTGCGGGCACAGCAAGATTTTTATCAATTTGTGAAATATCCTTTGACATAGCGGTTTCCTCCTGTAAATATATATCGTTTTGCTATATATGATGTAAAATAGGCTCAAACGCTACGCCATCAGTCGGGCTGACGCCGAGCCTTTCGGATAGCTTTACAGCGCGGCAAATAAACCGCGAGGTCTTTCGTATAGCGCGGCGCAACGGTTCCCCGCGAAGAAGATGCCCGACAAGAAGCGATGCAAAAAGATCACCCGTTCCGCAAAATTGCCTTGCTATATATTTTGATGAAGTTACATAGCTTTCATTGAGGACACCGTCATACACGATGTTGAAAACGCGGCCGCGGCGGTATATTCCGGTAATCACACATCTTCGCGCGCCTTGTGAGCACAGCTTTTTTGCAAGAGCGATAAGTACTTCATCGCTTGCCGCCGTAAAGCGTTCATAGCTCTCATCCGCAAGCAGGCAAGCTTCCGTAAGATTCGGCGTGATTATATCGGCACGCGCTGCAAGGCACTTCATTTTCTCCACAAGCTCATTTGTATATGTAGAATATAATTTTCCGTCATCCCCCATAACCGGGTCTACGAAAAGAAGCGTCCTTTCTCCCTTTGCACGGTCAATAAAACGTGAGATTATATCCACCTGCCTCTCCGAGCCGAGAAAGCCGGTGTAAATCCCGTCAAAGCAGAGAGCGAGCTTATCAAAACCTTCAAGGTATCCCTCTAAGCTTTCGGTAAGGTCACGGAAGAAATATTCATCAAACGCGGTGTGGTTGGAGAGCACAGCGGTCGGAACACTCATCACACGAACACCGAGAGCACTCATCACCGGTATTGAAACATTCAGCGCGCATCTTCCAAAGCCCGTCAAATCATTTATAACGGCACAGTTTTTGAGCTCCATTGCCACTTCTCCTTCCTTTCACGATATCTGACTTAACAGCCTTTATAATTATACACGCCGAAAGTTGTTTTGTAAAGGTTGAAATTTACTTTATAATAGTGTATACTAATATAATATGAAAATCATCAAGTAAAACGGAGAAGAAAAAGCTTTATAATATGCTTTTTCCGAAGCTCCGCGAAAGGATAGGTTATAAATATGTTCGGATACAGACCCGTTAACCGCCGCTTACTGAAGGCGGCATCATCGCAAGCCATGCAGGGAAGCTGGCTGCGCTCGTTTCTTATCACGCTTATCTCTTCTTTTATTCCTATGCTTGTTTTGGGCACGTTGCCTTTGCGCATGCCTCTTGAAGAGGAAATTATCGCCGCAGGCGGAGATATGATGAAGCTTTTTTCACTTTTTCTTCCGGAAACGATAACCTCACGCACCATCGCGTCGTTTGTTGTGACGGGCATTATCTATCTTCTCATCAATTGTCCGTTCACGGTCGGTATCCACCGCTTTTACCTTGCCGTGGCATCGGGCGAGCGAGGGAAGCTTTCCCATGTTTTTTCACCGTTCACAAGCCTCGGGACAGTCTTTTCCTCCATCGGTCTTTTCCTTATCACAGCAATTTGGAGCCTTCTCTGGGCGATTGCGCTTCTTGCCCCGCCTCTTTTCTTTATGTATCTCGGCTCTGTGATAAATTCCGCCTTTGTTGTTTATCTCTGCTTTATTCTTTATATCATTGTAATGGTTGTCTGGATTCTTAAGATAAGCGTCTGCAAGTTTGCGTTCTTCATCTTCGCTGAGGGAAAAACAGGCGGCGCGTGGAAATCCTTCCGCACGATGCAGAAGATAACCCGCCAAAGAACATCAGAGCTTATGGGGCTTCGCGCATCGTATTTCGGATGGGATATTGCCGCGGGCTGCTTTTCGGGGCTTCTCTTCGTTTACAATGCGCTTTTCTCCACAGTCTATGCAAAATATCTCTTCTGCCTTCGCAACGAAGGTCTTGATTATGAGCCGGGCTTTGAGCCGGAATTTGAATCGGATAATAACGCCGGTATGTAACACCTCAACCCACGCGTCATCCTGAGGCAACGCCGGGTTGCGCTTTCCCAAAAAAATAATTTTTTCACGCATTGAATTTTTCCTTATATCAAGCCATTTTTCGGGATTTCCGAAAAAAAACTCAAAAAAAGTGAAACTTTTTTGAAAAAAGTACTTGCAATTATAAATAAAGTGTTATATAATGATACTGCAAATCTATTTTGGGGAAGGGGTCTGTGTCATGAAAAACTATACAGAACCGAAACTCGAAATCGTCACAATCAAGGCTAACGATGTTATCACAACATCCGGCGGATTGCAGTTCTTCGACCTGTTCAAGACAACAGGCATCGAAGACGGCGGCCGTGCAAGCCTCAACAACTACTTAATGGGTTAAAACCGAGTAGTTACCGTGACGATGAGTCTGCGATGCAGGCAGACACATTGTGCATATTTAAAATTCGCGAAAACTCATAAAGGGGTAACAGTGCACATTACCCCTTTATAACCGACTTTACACGCGTGTGGCTATGTCACACGCGTTTTTCTGTGAAAACACAACGAAAGGAAGCTTTAAAAATATGATTGAGATACGCGGTGCTATATTTGATATGGACGGAACGCTGACGGACTCCATGCAGGTGTGGAAAACCGTCGGCAGTGAGTTTTTGAAATCCTGCGGGAAGACTCCGCGCGAGGATGTTGACCGCCGGTTTTGCAGCATGAGCGTGTATGATGCCGTACGCTTTATGAAAACAGAATACGGCATCGAGGGAAGCCACGACGAGGTTACCGATGCAATAAATCGCACGGTTGAGCACCGGTATCTTCACGAGGTCCCGTTGAAAGACGGGGTTTTTGAGCTTCTTTCAGAGCTTGATACAATAGGGATTCCCATGTGCGTTGCAACTGCAACGGAAAAATATATGGCGGATGCCGCGCTGAGGCGACTCGGCGTCCGGCACTTTTTCAAGGAAATTTTCACAAGCCGTGAAACGGGCATCGGCAAAGAAGCCCCGGACATCTATCTGCGCGGGTGCTCTCTTTTCGGTACAGAGCCCTCTGACACCGCCGTTTTTGAGGATTCCTTTGTTGCCGCAGGCACGGCAAAGCGCGCGGGATTTATAGTTGCGGGCTTGTTTGACAAAAGCTTTGAATATAAGTGGGACGAGGTTCAAAAGCTTTCTGATATAAGCGCCGTGAATATGCGCGATATGTGCGGAAAATTCACGAAAAAGTAAATTTTCTCGTAACAGGGATAAAATCGGGTCGTAAAGCTTGCTTTACGGCTCGATTTATTGTAAAATAGTATATGTATAGATGTATGAAAAATTAATCCGGATATAAAAAGCACAACAAATGAGAGGTGGAATATATGGCATTTAATTTCAAAGGCGGAATACATCCCGACACTAAAAAGTCGGCAACACATAAAAAACCCATTGAGGAGATGAAGCCACCGCGGGTGGTCGTTCTCCCTGTTATAATGCATAAGGGTACGCCCTGCGGTCCTATCGTTGATGTGGGCGAGCGCGTGCTCGTCGGGCAGAAGATTGCGGAATCAACCTCCCCGGATTCCTGCCCTGTTCACTCCCCTGTTTCCGGAACCGTAAGTGCGGTGGAGCCGCGCATCACCGTTTCCGGAGAAAAGGTGTTATCCGTAGTTATCGAAAACGATTTTGAAGACGAGCAAATCCCCGTCAGCGAGACGTATGACCGCTTCCGCACACTTTCTGCGAAGGAGCTTTCCGCCATTGCACGGGAATACGGCATTGTGGGCCTCGGCGGCTCGGCGCGCCCGCTCTCAAAAAAGCTTCTCGATGCCTCTGACCGTGTTGACACGCTTATCTTAAACGGTGCGGAATGCGAGCCGTATGTATCGGCGGACAACAGAATTATGGTGGAATACAGCGAGGAGCTCCACGACGGTGCAATGATTATTGCAAAAGCTGTCGGCGCGAAAGAGGTGATCCTTGCTATTGAGTCGGACAAGGCACACGCGATTGCGGAAATGCGGCGCGTTTTTACAAAAAAATCCGGAATCAGGCTTTCTGTTGTACACACAAAGTACCCGCAGGGTTCAGAACGCCAGCTCATCTCATCACTGCTCGGGCGCGAGGTTCCCCCGGAAGGAACGGGAGCCGATGTCGGCGTGCTTTGCGTAAACGTCTCCACCGCCGTTGCTCTTTCCCGCGCCGTGCGCGAAGGAAAGCCGCTTTATGAGCGCGTGGTTACGGTTTCCGGCTCTGCCGTTGCAAACCCGAAAAATCTTCTTGTTAAAATCGGAACTCCGATTGAAGAGCTGTTTGATGCGTGCGGCGGATTTCTTGAACATCCTGACCGCATAATCGCCGGCGGACCGATGATGGGGCATTCCCAGTTTTCGCTTGATGCCCCCGTGCAAAAGGGCACAAATGCAGTTCTTGCATTCTGCCGCGGCGAAGATAAGAACGAACCCGAGAGCGTATGCATACGTTGCGGCAAATGCGTTGATGCGTGCCCTATGAATCTCATGCCTCTTTATATTTACAGAGCTTACAAAGCCGGAAGGCTTTCCGACTGCGAAGAGCAAAACGTTTCTGACTGCACGGAATGCGGATGCTGTGCATATGTCTGCCCGGCGCGCATATCCCTCGTTTCCGCCATATGTGCGGCAAAGCAGAAGATACTTGCAGCAAAAAAGGAGGAGCGGCAATGAGACTTGACAACAAACGCTTTCTTATGTCCGGTGCTCCGCACATAAGAGCAGAGGAAAACACGCGCTCAATTATGGCTGACGTCATAATCGCCCTTATTTTCCCGCTTATTATGGCTGTCTACTTTTTCGGTTGGCGAGCGCTCACGCTTACGGCTATGTCTGTCCTGTCGTGCGTTTTCTTCGAACGGCTTTATACCCGCATTGCCAAAAAAGAGAAAACGGGCGGAGATTTATCCGCCATCGTCACAGGAATGATTCTTGCGCTTACGCTTCCCGTTGCAACCCCCTTATGGATTCCGATAATCGGGGGCGCATTTGCCATCATCGTGGTGAAGCAGCTTTATGGAGGGCTTGGGAAAAACTTTCTTAACCCCGCACTCACGGCACGGGTATTTCTTCTCTCTTTCCCGTCGCTTGTAACGCTATATACAAAACCGAGCCTTCCTGCCGGATCGCTTCCTCTTTTTGCTGATATCCCAACCGAGACGCTCTCACCCGAGCTTATCGCCTCAATAACTCCGCTCGGAAAAATGAAGCTTGGTATTCTGCCCGGCATTGCAATGGGCAGCGGCGATGTTGTCTGGGGACTTCGCGATGTTGTGGTAGGCAATGTTGCCGGCGCAATAGGCGAGGTTTCCGCCGTTGTTATCGCCGCCGCGGCAATATATCTTTTAGTACGGCGGGTTATTACCTGGCATATTCCGGTAAGCTTCGTCGGCACGGTTGCCGTACTTACCTTCCTTTTCCCGCGCGGCGGGAATGCACCATGGCTTTGGATGCTCTATTCCGTCTGCTCCGGAGGTCTCTTCTTCGGTGCGGCGTTTATGGCAACGGATTATACCACAAGCCCTGTAACTTCGCGCGGAAAGCTCCTTTACGGCGCGCTCTGCGGTGTTCTCACCGTTCTGATCCGCTACTTTGGTGCGCACGAGGACGGCGTTATGTATGCTATTCTTGTTATGAACTGTGCAACCGCTCTTGTTGACAGATACATCCGCCCGCGCAGATTCGGTGTTCGCATAAAAAAATACAAGGAGGAAGCGGAAAATGAGTGATAAAAAATTTACATTACCAAAGCTTTCCTTTCCAAAGCCCGATAAGGCAGCTGTTAAAAAGGCATCCCTCTCCGGCGCGGCACTCGCGGCGGTTGCGGTTTCCTGCGCTCTTTTGCTTTCAGGTGCAAACACACTTCTTTCCGCTCTCATCGGAGATGAAAATACACCGGCTGTCGCCGAAAACGGTGCGGGAAACACGGCTATGCCTTCACCGGAGGAGGTGGCGGTAAAATGAAAAAGCTTTTACTGTTCTTAAAAACAAACATTCTTTCGGAAAATGTTTCCATTCTTCTGCTTCTGGGGGTTGCCCCTCTTCTCGGCGGAACAAAAACGCTTGCATGCGGAACAGTTCTTGGCTTGTGTGCAATCCTTGTTCTTGTTCTTACCGGCATTTCCGTCTCTCTTGTCGGCAAGCTCCTTCCGACGCAGGTTAAGAATCTCTCATTTATGATAATTGCAGCATTTTATGTCACTCTTTGCGAGATTTTGCTCAGTTTTTTCCTTCCGCAAATTCGTGACGCCCTCGGAATGTATCTTCCCCTGCTCACGGTAAGCGGACTTATGCTTTCCCGCGCAACAAGCGCAGAAAAAGAAACGGTAACCCACTCAGCGCTTTCGGGACTCAGTATGGGGCTCGGCTTCTTTGCCGCAGCATTTGTTATGTCGTTTCTCCGCGAGCTCTTAGGTGCAGGGACACTCTTCGGACTGCGCATAATTCCCGAACGCTATGCAATGGGTCTGCTCGTCTCCCCGTTTGGTGCGCTCGTCCTCTTCGGACTTCTGATTGCCGCAGTCAGATACTTTAACTTGAAAACAAACAAGGAGGGTGACGAAAAATGACGCTGCTGAATCTTCTCACTATTTCTGTCGGAGGAGTGCTTGCCCAAAACCTTGTTTTCACGCATCTTTTGGGAACACCGGCGTTTCTCCGCGATACAAAGGACATAAAGGTCGCACTGAAGCACGGAATTGCTGTCGGATGCTTTATCCCTTTTTTCTCCATCCTCGCATATATTTTCGACAGGCTTGTCTTTACCCCGCTGTCACTCGGATATATGCGCACATTCCTTTTTGCGATTCTCCTTTGCGGAGGGATGAAAATATGCGAAGCTATGCTTAAAACGCGTTTTCCGGCTCTGTATGAGCGCTTTGGCATATCTTTTGATGAGGTATGCTTTTCCTCCGTCTTTCTCGGAGCCATGCTGATTTGCGTAAGCTCCGGATACAGCTTTTTCGGTGCGTTCTTCTTCGGCGTTTTTTCCGGAGCCGGATATATCCTGGCTTCCGTCGTTTTCGCCGCTGTGCGCGAAAATCTTGAGTATACAGCTTGCCCGAAATGGCTTGAAGGCACTCCTGTGCTTTTTATAACGCTTGGTCTTATCGCCCTTGCCTTTATGGGCTTTTCCGGCATTAAATTTATATAAAAATGTGCAATGTGCCGAATAATTTTCGGCACAGATAAGAGATAACAGAGAACAGATAAGGAATGATTGTAAATATGTCTTATTTTTTGAGCATCCTCTCAGCGGTCGGCGTCTCGGCACTCCTTGCTTTTTTAATCGGCGCGGCAGGTGCCTCTGAGGCAAAACCGGCAAATGATACCGATGTATGTCAGCTTGAGCTCCCGTCGAACGAGCCTGAAAAGGAAAAGCTTCGCGCATTTGTCCGCTGCTCCGGTCACGATGCAGAGTATAAATACACATATGTCGGTGCGCGCGACTGCTTTTCCGCGGGTCTTCTTGCCGGCGGAAGCAAAGCGTGTGAATTTTCCTGCCTCGGTCTCGGCTCGTGCGCCGCAGCTTGCCCGCACGGCGCGATATCCGTTGTCTCCGGTGTTGCCGAGGTTGACATGGAAAAGTGTGACGGTTGCGGAAAATGTGTAAACATATGCCCGCGCGGCATTATCGCTTTGATCCCGTTCGGAAGTGAATATAATGTGCGATGCTCTAATCGCTCGCTTGGATCGCTTGCGCGAAAAATATGCGAGGATGGATGTATAGGATGCCACGCTTGTGAGAAAACTTGTAAGCACGGGGCAATTGAGATTGTCGAAAGCCTCGCGTATATCGATTCTTCCAAATGTACTTCCTGCGGCGAATGTGCAGAAGCTTGTCCGCGCGGCATTATAACCGCACCGCCCGCCGAGGAGGAAGAATTTGACGAGACAGAATATTTCAAGCTCAGCGTAGACGCTGAGGATACAGAAGATGCGGTATCACAGTAAAAAATTTTCCGGAGGTGCTCGCCTTTTATGAAAAGAGCAAGAAGACAAAACCGAAGATACAGAGGCAGCAGAAGTGGCGGTATAGGAGTTCTTATTCCCGTACTTATCGTTCTCTGCGTTATCGCTGCGGGTATTTTGTATTTCGTAAACGACAATATGACCTTTACTCTTGACGGAACGTTTTTATCTCCGGATAAAGAAAAACCATCCGGCGGTGATGTTTCCGCAAACCTGATTATTGAATCACCGGAGGACGCTTCTGCCGCACAACCGGATGAGACTTTGCCCGAACCCGAAGCGGAAACCACCGTGCCGGAAAAGGACGCAGGCGTTCGTGCGCTTTTCATCCCGATAGGTGAAGTGAAAAGCGAAGAGCTCTTCGCCGCAAAGCTTTCTGAAATATCCGCAGATAAAAGGATAAACACTCTTGTTCTTGAGGTTAAAGCGGAGGACGGAACCCTTGCATTTTCTTCCGACTCTCCCCTTGCGTCAGCCGCTGCGGTGTCGGGAGACGACGGCACGCTTTCGCGCGTTATGCAATCGGCAAAAGAAAAAGGGTATCGCGTTTTTCTTTATATGTCGTGCTTCAAGGACAACGAAGCGGCGCGCAAAAGCCAGGAGGAAAGCGCGCGCACCGGAAACAAGATTATATGGCTCGACAACGGAAATGTCCGGTGGCTGTCGGCATATTCCGAAGCGGCGCGCGAATATCTTATTTCTTCGATAAAAAAGCTTTCTTCACTTTCACCCGACGAGATAATTCTTTCAAATATTTCTTTCCCTGCCGAGGGCAAAACTGAGCTTTTATCTTATGACAAGAGCTCCGGCACAAAGACGGAGATACTTGAAGGCTTTATTGCAGATGCAAAAACCGCCGCGGGTAATATCCCCCTTTCGGCGGTGTATGAAAACTATAACAAGAGCTGCGTCGCAGAAAGCGGGCAGACGCCCGAGCTTTTCTCGGCTTTTGAACGCTTGTATTTCGCAAGTGCCGGAACAAAGTTTCGAAACGGTGCAGACAATGCAGGTGAGCTTTTTGGTGAAAATGAAATCATTGTTATGTCCCCCGCATCGGACGAGGATGAGTTTGTTATAAAGAAGTAAATCATAAAATGAGCGGTGAAAGTTATTGACTTTCACCGCTCAGATTTTTTACTTTTCTTCATGTACAACGTTTCCGTTTACCATAGTAAGCGAAACATCAATGTTGTCATCGAAAATTACGATATCTGCAAACGCGCCTTCGCGGATTACTCCACGGTCACGGAGATGCGCCATACGCGCAGGGTTTGCAGTTGCAAGGCGAACTGCTTCCGTTACCGTAAGATCTGCCATATTAATCATATTGCGGACAAGGCGGTTTGTCGTCGCGCACGAGCCTGAGAAGCAGCTTCTGTCCGGAACCTTTGCAACGCCGTCCTCGATAATGACGTCTGTAAACCCGTAAATCTTTTCTGCACCGTCCGGAAGTCCGGCAAAACGGGTTGCATCCGTAACAATTGCTATGCGGTCAAGCCCCTTGTGTTTAACGGCAAACTTGAGAAGCGATGCCGGAAGGTGCTTTCCGTCCGCGATAAGCTCAACGTCCATGCCGTCCAACATATATGCCGCCTCAACGATGCCTGCGTAGCGATATGCGTTCTTGCGGTGAACGGTGCTTGTGCAGGAATAAAGATGCGTTACGCAGTTAAAGCCGAGGTCATACATCTCCATAATGCAGTCGTAGTCTGCGTCGGAGTGACCGATCGAGAGCTGGATGCCTGCATCACGGCAAGCACGCGCAAATTCCTTTGCGCCCGGAAGCTCCGGTGCCGCACTCCAGCGGTTTATCATATCGCCGTAGCGCTCAATGAGCATTGTGTATTCTTCTTTATCAAAATCGCGGATGAGAGGTCCCTGTGCTCCCGCCTGATTCCTTGAAAAATACGGTGCCTCCATATGAATACCGGGGATATATGCGCCCTTGGTATTCTTTTTTTGCACCTCACGGAAGTTCTCGAACATCTTGACATAATCCTCGGTCGACTTTGCAGATGCGGTTCCTAAAAGCGTGGTTGTTCCAAACTTTGCGTGATTTTCCGCCATAGTAAGCGCATCCTCGACGCTGTCCTCAAAGCGCGTTCCGAAGCCGCCATGAACATGGATATCGATAAAGCCCGGAGAGATATACTTTCCGCCCGCATCGTGAAGCACGTCATATTCGCGCTCGTCATGCGTTACGGCGATAATTTTGTCGTCCTTAGTATAAACGGAAACACCGTCAGCAATTGTGTTGCCGAGAATAACCCTGCCGTTTGTAAACTTATGTATCATATTAATCACATCCTAATAATAATTTCATATGTATAATAATACAAACCTGCAGAAAAAGCAAGCTTTTTCTGTGTGTTATTTCAAAGAAACAAGATAGTCCACAAACATCGCAACAATGTCCATGTCGTGCGTGGCGTAAAGCATACGAGAGCCGACAACGTCCTCGATCTCATTTATAACCGGCTTTCCGTTATGGTACATTATATCAATGCCGCAATAGTCAAACGGCAAAAGCTTGCAAACGCGCTCTGTAAGGGAGCGCTCGGCATCGGAAAGAGCTTTCGCCTCAACCTTTCCGCCGAGGGAAAAGTTTGAGCGAAAATCCCCATCCGCACTGCGAAGCACCGCCGCAACCGGCTCACCTCCGAGGATGTACACGCGCATATCCCGTCCTGTTTCAGTGGCAAGCGGCTGGATAACATATTCATCCGGCGCGATTTTCTCACGAGCCTGTGCATATTCCGCATCGTTATGGATTAACGTAACGTTTGCCCCGCCGTGTCCGCAGCAAGGCTTTATAACCGCCGGATATTGCTCAATTTCCGGCGGAGTGTCCTCCGGAAGAGCGGAAACCCACGGTATTACGGGAATGTTGTTTGCGTGGAGAAATTCATATGTCCGCGCCTTGTTGTTGCAAATTTCAGAAACACGCGCAGAGTTAACGCATCGCACGCCTCGCCCCTCAAGCTCTTTTGATACGTCCGGACGCATTGCGCGGACTACCGCAAGGTCAGGTCTTCCTTCGGGAAGTCCGTCATCGCACAGAACCGGAACAAATTCAATCCCGCGCGACTTCCCGCGCTCGATGTGCATATTGATATACTCGCGGTTGCGCTCTGCCCCCGCCTTTTCATATACAAGCCATACGGTCATCTGTCAGATATTCTCCTTTACTGATAATCTTGTTTGTGATAATACCCCCGCTTCGCGGGGGTATTATCAGTTACATTTGCCTATAATATGCTCTGCAATGCAGGCTGCAAGGTCAACGCCCGTGCAGTCATATGTGCTTTTGAAATGAGCGTTTGAATTGACCTCACACAGAAGCGGGCCGTATTTTCCGAAAAGAATATCTATACCTGCAAAGTCAAGCCCCAATCTTTCAGCTGCCTCAAGCGCAAGCTCACATTCTGCATCACTCGGCGAATACGGCAGTGTGCTCCCTCCGAGAGTGACATTGCTGCGGAAATCTCCGTTTTTGCTCTCTCGAAGCATTGCCGCGCACACCCGCCCGCCTACCACATTTATGCGGATATCGCGCCCGAAGCTTTCCTCTATGAGCTGCTGAAAAAGAAGCGGCACGCTCTGATGTTCGGTCGTGATTTGTAAAAGCTCGTCAAAATCACGCGCAAGATATACCTGCGCACCGAATGAGCCGCAAACCTCCTTAACCACAATCGGAAAACCAAGCCTTTCGGCAACGGACGTGAGAAATGACGTATCGGTAAAGCCGATATTCGGGAACGTCATCGGTGCTATTATTGTTTTGGGACATGGAATGTCTCCGAGTGCAAGATGCATTTTAGCCTTGTCGTCACATTTTTCAATCGCATCCGCAGAATTTACGCACAAAATCCCCTTTTCTTCAATCGCCCTCGCAAGAGACACATCCTTGTCCCAGAAGAGGACAAAATCCGGCTTCTGGCGAAACGGAATATCCTCACCGTGAATGTGGCAAAGGGAGGAATTAGTATAGAGCGAGAGGGAAACCTCTCGCTCTGAGAATGCAGTTTCAAGCCGCGAATATATATCGCGGAACTTCTCTGTTGCCAGGAAGTTATTTACAACAAGCGCACCCTTCATTTTGTTATCACCAGAAAAGCCATACGAGAATATATCCCGCAAGCACGGCAACAAGCGTGAACGGAACGCCGATGCGCATAAAATCACGCGTTTTTACCTCGTGTCCCTCACTGCGGAGAATTCCGATACCCGTGATGTTTGCCGATGCACCGATGGGGCTTAAATTTCCGCCGAGCGTTGCGCCGACGAGAAGACCGAACGCAAGAAGAGTCGGCTCCATGCCAAGCTGTGAGGAAAGGCTCATAACAACAGGAAGCATCGTCGCAACATACGGGATGTTGTCAATAAACGCCGAAAGAAGGACGGATGCCCATACAATAACGGTATAGATTACAAACTTGTTGTTGCCGAGCTTTAAGAAAAGCTGACTTATCGCATCGATGACACCCTTATCCTCAATTCCTGCAATAACAACGAAAAGACCTGCAAGAAGACCGAGGGTGAAAAAGTCAATTTCCTTGAACACATCGCGGATGATGGTTTTGTTCTTCTTAACTATAAGCTCACGCAGAACGCCGATCACCATAAGCGCCATACAGATGTATCCGTTGGTTTCTGCGGGCTTGTTGGGGATAAATGACGCGACGATAAGAAGAACAATGGTTCCCAGAAGAAGAACAGTCGGGAAATAATCGTGTACCTTTGTGCGGTTGTGTGACTCTATCGGCTGCTTTTCCTTTCTGAAAAGCCACATAAGAATGAATGCGGATGCAACAGCTCCTGCCTGTACCACCCAGAAAAGACCGGGAGCGCCCTTGTACCAGAAGAAGTCAAGGAACGTCATATCAAGCGCACCGCCGAGAAGGATTGACGTGGTATCTCCTACAAGCGTTGCCGCACCCTGAAGGTTTGACGAAACGGCAATTGAGATAATCATTGCAACGGGGTTTATCTTAAGCTTTTTTGCAATATCAAGTGCAACGGGCGCAATCATAAGCACCGTTGCAACATTGTCAACAAACGCAGAAATGATACCGGCAAAAAGGGATAACCAAACAACTGCCCATTTAACATTGGGGACTTTGTCAATAATAATATCTGCAAGAAGGTCTGGCATCTTAGACTCTATAAACAGATACACAGTACCCATCGTTCCTGCAATCATCATAAGAACATTCCAGTCAATCGCGCCCCATATATCGGAAAGCGTGAAGCGGCACATTACCGAAAACACAACAGCAGAGCCGATTGCGATATACGGACGCAGCTTCTGAAAGGTAAAGAGCAGAACGTATGTAATACCAAAAACTATCAGCGCGGGAACCATTAAAAGCAACTCCTTTATTTTTACAAATCTTTATAAAGTATACCATAAGCATAGGCGAAATGGTATACTTTAGCCATATTTTCCGGCTTCCGGCAAAGCCGGAGAGGAAAATGGCATTAAAACAAAATAATAACTGCTTTTGCAGCTATTATACCATAATACGGCAAGATATGCAAGAAAAAGACGCTTGTATGCATCGCATTTGTCGCTTTTTCTTATGCTTCCGCAATCGCTTCAACTTCGATAAGCACGCCTTTTGGAAGCTTTGAAACCTCAACGCACGAGCGTGCCGGATACGGCGCTGAAAAATATGCTTCATAAATCTGATTTACTTTTGCAAAATCGTCCATATTCTGAATAAACACAGTTGTTTTGACGGCTTTGGCAAGGCTTGTTCCCGCCGCCTCAAGCAAATTCTTGAGATTTGTAAAAACCTGATTTGCCTGTGCTTCAATCCCGTCCGGAATTTCTCCCGTCAATGGATTGACGGGTATTTGCCCCGATGTGAATAACATATTGTTCGTTACAACCGCCTGTGAATACGGTCCGACAGCCGCCGGTGCATTGTTCGTCTGTATTTCTTTCATTTCCTTTTTCTCCTTGTCTATTTATTCGTTTTTATTAAAATTATTACCAAAACTTTGCCCTTCACGATTATCACATAAACGGTTCTTTGGTTTCTCTGTGAAGCTCTATTTCATCTGCAACCGAGGCGCTTTTGCGCATCTTTATAAGATACATAACCGTTTCTGCTATATCTTCAGGCAGAAGCATACCCTCGCCCGTAAGGTCCGGTCTGGATATCTTCACCATATCGGTAAATACCGCACCCGGGCTTATTACGTGAACTCTTATGCCCTTTTTGTAATATTCCTTGCTAAGTGCCTTGCTAAACCCGAGCAAGGCATGCTTTGAAGCGGCATACGCACTTTGCAGGGCATATCCCTGGTGCGCGGTTACGGAAGCAATATTGATAATCGTTCCGCAGGATGACTTCATAAGATACGGAAGTGCGGTTTTGCACATAAGAAACGGCGCTCTTGCGTTAGTCGCCATAATCTCATCGTATTCTTCCATGGAAATTTCCTCAAAAGCCTTTGACTGTGCAATTCCCGCATTGTTAATCAGAAAATCAACTCCGCCGTAGATGGCAACGGTTTTGTCGAATACTTCCTTTATGTAATTATCATCGCAGATATCCCCCGGGAGAATAAGGCATTCTCTTCCGTTTGCTGTTTTCCTGAGTTTCTCTTCATTTCGTCCCATCAAAACAAGCTTAAAACCACAGGAAAAGAGCGCATCTGCTATCGCTGAACCGATTCCGCCCCCTGCACCCGTTATAATACAAACTTTATCTTTCATTCCATCACCTTTTAGCTTTCTCTGCATTATCCGACACCTTTTATATGATTTTGTCAAGTTGGAGACAAAAAATTATATTTAAAGAATTTATTTTTCTGTAAGCTTTGCCCTTTTTGTGAAATATCCCGAAAATCTGAAACAATATATAAATAAACCAATAAACGCCATTACTCATCCCGTGCATTTTGAATAAGGATTCTTTGTTCTGAAATCAGGTCATGGCATATCAGTTTATCGCTTTCTAAATTCTCCGCAAAAAGCGATACGGCATTGATTTGGGAGTTGTTATATGTGGTGTAATAATATATCCCCTTATCGGTATTACAACAGGCTGTGTAATGGGTGATCTCATACTCGTCTCCCACCTTTACCGCACCCCGTATCTGATATACAGAATAAAGGATATGAAAAAACTGATTTATTATCTCCTGCTCAGTTTTTCCAAAAACAGAGTTAAGCTTTAAAAAAGCAGTCTTTACAAATCTTGATGCCGATGACAAATCGCCCGGGAGTCCGATTCCTCCCATTCCCCTCGAATAGGGCTTTAAATCGACTTTATCCGAAAAAGCATTCCTTGCCTCTTCTGCTGTAGCCGACATATAGTTCGTGAGATTGAACATCTGCATATCAAAGGTTGGGTTATTCGTCAGAACTCCGGCAGGTGTATTATAAACTCTGATGCCGTCTTTTGTCTGTTCGACAACCACCGCCTCATTTCTGTCAGCAATTATCCAATGCAGCGGCGACGGCGTGAGCTTATCATTAAACGCTTCGCCTGTTATGTTGATTTTCCGGAGCAATCCACGGGCATCCTCTACCGATTCACACTGTGTCAAAATCCATGGAATGAACTCAAACGATGCAACGTTATCCGCACCATGAATTCTTTTCGTATACACTGCATTATCCGGGAAATTCAGCCCCGCCATACTCAACCCCTTCTCGTTTGTTGCATCAAAGTACAGCGGAAAATTTTCACTTTCAATCCCCATACCGATTACTGCAAAATGCTCTTTTATTATTTTTCCGTTTCGAAAAGAGAACTCAAACCCTCTGGGGGTAATTATAACTTTTTCGCCGAAAGAAAGCTCAAAATCAAGATTTCTTCCAAAATAATTGCTATCGGCTGTAACAGAAATTGCCGTACACACAGACATCACTCCTTAAGGATATTCTGTGTAGTACGCCCTCCGTTTAAACCTTTGAGCCCTTAAATTTCCTCATTTGTGGAAACTCCTGTTTTTTTAGCTAAAATTTCTTTATAACCGTATTTGCTTCTCTTCAGATGCTTTTTATCGCTTGCCACGCCTCAACAAGCTTTTCCAGAGACCACACGGCATTTGCAGGAGAGGTGGAAGGCAGGCAAACCGCTTCTCTGTTTATCTGTGCCTGTGTATACTTTTTAAAGTATTTTTCTGCAGTTTTTCCGTTAACAAAAATCTGCCTGATGTCCGATTCTTCCAAAATCTTCGAAATATCATTTACTTTCACATTTTTAATAGAGCTGTCCGAGCTTCCCGCTATCTCGCAAGATGCAATAACATCCCAAAGAGCAACGCCGTTTTCATATAAAAGCTGCTTCTTTTCTTCGATAGTCTCAGGCTCATCACACTCGAACACAGATGAAACCACCTTCCAGAAGCGATTTTGCGGATGTCCGTAAAAGAACATTTGCTCGCGTGATTTTACCGATGGGAAGCTCCCCAAAATCAGAATTTTTGAATCTTTATTATATAAAGGCGGAAACGGGTGTTTTATCATCTTGTCACCTCAGAAAACGTATTTCTTTTGCCATAGCAGAGCACAACTATGTCATATCTTTCGGTTTATGCGTATTCTTTTCTTCCGAAATCTTTTCATATACAGATTGAATAAATTCTGCTTTACTCAAAGTATACACCGCTCTGTTTTCTTTGTGCTTTTCGGCAAGACTCTTTTTTAGCTCGTTGTATGAAATCGCACATTCTTTATGAGTATTCATATAGTCCCGAAATGCAACAAGCTGCTCAAAGCCTTTGCCTGATTGATCATAACAGTGCAAGTGGTGTAGCGAGATTTCACCGGGTCCTCTCAAAACAAAAAGGTGGTAGTTTCCATTGTCCTCTCTCGGTCCCCTGTAATCATAACCGATGGCAACGAGCTTTTCTATAACCTCTTTATCTATATCCTTTAATAATATTGCAATATCCAGAATTGGTTTGGCGCAAATGGACGGAATTGCCGTACTGCCGACGTGTTGTATGTCAATAATCTTCTCAGGGAGAATATTTTCTATTCTTGCCTTCGTGGCTTTAAACTCCATCTCCCACGCCTCATTATGCTCTCTCAGCTCAACTTTGTACCGCTTAACCCCTTCCATTAATATTCTCTCCTCATTGCTTTTTCTTGTTTTATATGCTATAATACAACAAATTAAATAATTAACACTGCCACCGGGTAGTGAATGCTTTGAGCATTCGTTTGTATATCGTTAGGTCTTTGAAGATATGCACACGAATGTTTATTTTTTTGGAGGAATTGACGTGCATATTGTGAAAAAAATACTTCTCATAATCTGGGGAGAGTTTCTTTTTCTTGCTTTTACGATCGCCAGAAACACTCCACCTACTATGATGACAGCAGCAATCACAGTAACAGCAATTAATGATGTTTACCTTTTTAATAATTGCGACATATAAGGTTTAGATGTAAATTGTTTTTCGATATACTCACTTCGTTCGTGTGATATAACTCTTTTTTATATTCTCGCAACAGACTCTTATTCAAGCTCAAGCAGTTCCGAAAAATTATATATGTAATAATCTGCTATGTTTTTTATATCGCAAGCATACTCCTCAGATGATGAATCATATACACCGCACACACTCATCCCTGCCTGTTTTGCAGTTTTATCGGCATTATAATTATCATCAAGGAAAAGTATATCTTCTACGGATTTTCCAATTTTTTCTGCAGCCAATTTATATATATTCAGATCTGCTTTAGTTGTATTAAAATCATCACACGACCAAACATTTGTGAAAATATCATATATCCCCAATCTCTTAAGGCAACTATCGAGCATTGAATGAGGACTGGCCGTTAAAATATTAAGGTCAGCGCCATTTTCCTTTAATTTTTTCAAAACGCTAATTACATTTTGCTTTGCCTCAATGTGATACTTGTATTCTTCCAAAGCGTATGAATTCATAATGTAAACAATCTCTTCCCTGCTTTTATCAAGCCCAAGCTTTATAAAATATTCAGCTGTGCCTTTATAACCTAAAGGCGTAATTGTTTTCACAATATCATCACTGTAAGATATTGCATTTTCGTCAAGTATTCTAAGCATTACCGAAACAAATGTCGGCATTGAATCAACTAATGTTCCGTCAAAATCAAATAAATATGTCGTATACTTCATTTTCTTCACCATCTAAAACTAAATTGTTTTATTCAAACAAATCGTCAACAAAATATGCATTTGTATAAGCATGTTTTCCAGTTACATCTGTTATTGTAACTCTTACATAAATGTCTTCAGGTTTAACTTCAAACTCGGCTATATTCAAAAGCATACTGTCACAAGCTTCTATTTTTTTTGCTCTTCGAACACCTGTGTTGAATCTGATGCTTTTTACACCTGAACACTCAATATGCAGCCTACCATCTTCAATCCACAGACTATGAATTTCTGGTCCCTGTGATGCATAAAAGTTTCCGGCAATCATAGCATCTGTAATAGCCTTATATTCAAGTTTCTCCGCTTTAATCATGGTGAAACCGCCAAAGCAAGCTTCTTTACTGTGTGTATCATCCGTAGCTACACAATATATGCGTTTTCCATTTGCGAGCATATCGTCATAATCTTTTTCGTTATATTCAAAATAACCTAACACTTCACACTCAGAATTAAAAACTTCCATTGCGTGCATAAAATTATATTTGTTATAATCATTATGTCCTTCCCGCGACCATGTGGGGTGGTTATATGTAACAAAAAATCCATTGTCACGAGCCTTTTTCATTATATTGTTAATGCATTCGCCAGTATACTCTCTTTCGTAATCAGGTTCATTTTCGTCATGTTTAACCTGACTTACATAGTTAGCTGTGTTTCCCGGCAAATACTTAGAACGGTGAAAACAAATCTGTTTAACATTATCAGGTTCTAAAGCAATCAAGCACATATGACAGGTTTTTGAACCCAGCTTTCTGGGGTAATGCTCATTTATTTCCATCTCATAAGCATTTAACGGCAGAAATTTTTCGTCTGCAAGCTCAGGATGCGGAATCAAAACATCATGGTCAGTAAAAGCTACCACAGAGTATCCACTTGATGCATACTCTGCCTTTATTTCTTCAGGTGTCATTTTACCATCCGATATTGTTGTATGACAGTGTAGGTTCGCTTTAAAAAACTGTCCGGTTTGAGGTAACAAATATTTTTTCATAATAATTTCTCCCTTACTTATAAGTTCATATAATATATTTTTTATCTAATCAAAATCAGTTGAATACTGCCGTTTTGCTACGCCTTGCGGTCAGTATGCCTTTTACATCTATATAAAAATACTTTTGTTCAAATTTAAAAAGTGGCTTAATCCTGCTGAACACCGAAAAAATCTCGATTACATCTAAATCTTATTCTTTGCGATAGTTCGTGTAAGGTCAGTCCAAAGTATTATATATTTCTCATTTTTAAAAATCTTTCTCTATATTCCTCAAAGGATTTAATTTTTTTATCTTTCATATCGGTGCTAACTTGTGTCCCGACATAACGCAAATGCCATGGTTCAGATGCATACCCTGTTATTTCAACTATTTCCTGTAGATAGCGAAGAATAAAACCAAACTTATGACAATTTTCTTTTATCCATGCCGCCTCAGGCGTTTTGCTGATATTTCGTCCACCTTTGATTGAACCTTCAACGTCAACCGCCAATCCCGTATGATGTTCACTATAACATGGTCGTGCACATGTTTCATCTACAACTTCTGCCGAATCGCTCAAAAGAAATTTATTGTATAGTTCCTGTTGGTCTTCTATGGAACGGTAAGCTGAAGTTGCCCTGATTGAAAAGCCCTCTTTTTGTGCAGTATCCCGCATTTTGACATATGCCTCTGCTACAACTTCTCGCATCATGCATCCATCAACTTCAACAAGGTCAGGCGGACAATAATCCTCCGGTAATTTAAAATATTTATTAACTATAATATATAGATTATTGCAATTAGAAACAGTAACATCAAACTTATATTTTTCTTTATCGAGATTGTTATTTACACGCCATACAATTTCCTCTTTATTCATATCAGGATTTATAACAGCATATTCTTTATACCTTTCTTCGTTTTCTTGCTCAAAGAAATCAACTTCTTCGTATCCCACACCTGTTTCGATTTTATTATCCATAATTATAACACCTTTCTCTTTCGCCAAACTTCGACATCATTACTATAAAGACTGTATAAACTGAACATATATGTAGTATCCGTTTTCGGATAAAGAAGTAAGACTCATTCCATTGTTCCTTTGGTCTCCCAAGATAAACGTAAACCGCTGTTTTACCTCGGCTCTTTTTGCAAGCCCTTTCAAATAATAATTCATGTTGCTTTTTCTTGTTTTATATGCTATAATACAACAAATTAAATAATTAACACTGCCACCGGGTAGTGAATGCTTTGAGCGTTCGTTTGTATATCGTTAGGTCTTTGAAGATATGCACACGAATGTTTATTTTTTTGGAGGAATTGCCGTGCATAGAATTAAAAACTACTTTTCAAAAAGCGATGTTGCGCTCTGGTTAACTTCAGTAATTCTTATAATTACCTCTTTTTGCCTTTTTGACAAAGAAAACTATCTGACATTATGTGCATCTCTTATAGGTGTTACCTCTCTTATTTTCAATGCAAAAGGAAACCCATTCGGGCAGTTGCTGATGGTTGCATTCAGTCTGCTTTACGGAATAATATCATATGCTTTTTCCTATTACGGAGAAATGATAACCTATCTTGGTATGACAATGCCCATGGCGATTTTGCCCT
>SVLF01000037.1 GCA_015068085.1 Oscillospiraceae bacterium | reverse complement strand
CACATTACCTGTTTATATAATACCAATGTATAAGTCCGTAATCAACCGCGGATTAAAAAAGGTTGATAGAAAGGAGTAAGGTATATTTGTAATGACTGTTAGATGAGTCATTTACATTATACCAGGATAAAATTTATGTCAAAAGTTTTAATCACGAAAGAGAAATTAGATGCATTGGCAGATAAACTAAGAGAAAAGCTAATCAAGAATGAGCCTATTTTGCTTGATGAATTTCCGGATGAGGTTGAGAAAGTGTATGTAGAAGGTTGGAAAAAAGGTGTGGAAGAACATGAAGCTTATGTATCTGATGAGGTGGATAAGATAATCGCATTGCAGGAAAGTATCATCAATGAGACGTGGGACGGGAAGACAATCCCCGAAATAAAAGAATTTGAAGGGACGTATAGTTGATGGAAAAAGTATTAATTACCAAAAACAAGATAGATAGATTAGCAGATAAACTAAGAGAAAAGCTGATCAATAAAGAGCCTATATTGCTTGATGAATTTCCGGATGAGGTTGAGAAAGTGTATGTAGAAGGTTGGAAAAAAGGTGCGGATGAACTTGCAGATTACATTATGGGGGAACAGGATAAGATAATCGCATTTCAGGACAGTATCATCAATGGGACGTGGGACGGGAAGACATACCCCGAAACAAAAGAATTTGAAGGGACGTATAGTTGATGGAATATGTAAGAGTTCCAAAAGAAACGTTAGAGACAATACTTATAAAGTTAAATGAGGTTTACGAGAAAATGGCAAAGTTGGAGGAAGCAGTTAAGAAGAGAGACAGAGAAGATGAACCTTTAAGAATGTAAATTTAAGAATTGCAGGTGAGGAGGGAGATGTAGATGAAAGATGGATTTAAATATAACGCCGAAGCAGAAACAGTTTATTGATGCCGAAGCGTCGGAGGTATTGTTCGGCGGAGCAGCAGGCGGCGGAAAGAGCTTTGCACAGCTTATAGATGCGTTATTATTCGCACTGAAATATCCGGGCTCGACGCAGCTTATTCTGCGCAGAACATACAAAGAGCTTGAGAGAAGCCTTATACGCGTGGCGCTTGAGATATATCCGAGGCAGGTGTTCAGGTACAATTCAAGCAAGCATGTAGGGTCATTCGAGAACGGATCCATTATCGATTTTTCATACTGCGACAAGGAAAACGACGTGTACCAATATCAGTCTGCAGAATATGACGTTATACGATTTGATGAGCTTACGCACTTCACGGAGCCGATGTACGTGTATCTTATTTCACGTGTGAGAGGTACAAACGGATATCCGAAGCAGATTAAAAGCTCCACGAACCCGGGTGGAGTGGGGCATAGTTGGGTGAAGTCAAGATTCATTGATGTGGGTCCGCCGAACAGTGAGCATGACGGAAAAATATTCATCCCGGCAATGGTGCAGGATAATGTCTTCCTGATGGAGAGCGACCCGGGGTATGTAAAAAGGCTTGAAAAGCTTTCCGAGAAGGACAAGCAGGCGTTGCTTTACGGTAACTGGGATATATTCGACGGGCAGTATTTTACCGAATGGAACCGCAAGGTTCACGTTATGTCTCCGTTTGAAATTCCAAAACACTGGCGACGGTATTTCGTAATGGACTACGGTCTTGATATGCTCGCGGGATACTGGATTGCGCTCGATACATACGGAAGGGCATATGTTTACCGCGAGGTATATCAGAGCGGGCTTATAATCTCCGAAGCGGCGAAGAGGATAAGACAGCTTACAGATGAGAAGATATATGCGAACATCGCACCGCCGGATTTGTGGAACAGACGTCAGGATACGGGCAAGAGCGCGGCGCAGATATTCGCGGAAAACGGTGTGCCTCTTGTTGCGGCGAAGAATGACCGCGTGCAGGGGTGGTACAACCTTAAAGAATGGCTTCATCCATGCAAAGACGAACAAGGAGAGGAGATTGCGCCGCTTCGCATCTTTTCAAATTGTTTAAACTTAATACGCACTCTGCCGAGTGTTGCGATGGACAGTAAGAACCCGAACGACGTCGCGCGTGAGCCTCACGAGCTCACGCACGCTCCCGACGCTATACGGTATTTCGTTGCAGGCCGTCCGACACCTGCAGTTGCGATAGCCCAGTATGATGAAGACGCACCGGGCTATGATACACAATTAAACGATATTTTTAATTACGGAGGGTGAGAAAATGCAAAATGCAAAGTGCAAAATGCAAAATGAGAGGAGAATGCCATGCCGGATGTAGTTATAGTGGCGCTTATTTCGCTTGCGGGGACTCTCGCGGGTTCCTTCGGCGGAATAATCACGGCAAACAAGCTGACGAACTACCGCATTCAGCAGCTTGAAGAGAAGGTTGAAAAGCACAACAAGGTAATCGAGCGCGTTTACAACCTTGAGAAGAATGAAGCGGTAATCGAAGAGGAAATCAAGGTTGCAAATCACAGGATTGAGGACCTTGAACAGTTTCACAAATGAAGAAAAGGAGAGTTTCAAAATGACGAATTTTAAGAAATGGATTAAAGCAGCGGGCATAAGGGCGTTAAAGACATTCGCACAGACGTTTGCGGGTTTCATTACCGTAGGTGTAGCCTTCTCTGAAGTTGATTGGAAGTATATCCTGAGCGTGTCCACTGTGGCGGCAATTTATTCGGTTGTCACATCCGTTGCGGGGCTTCCTGAGGTTAAAGAAGATGAAAGCAATTAATTACAAGGGCGGGAAGCTCTATACCGTGCCGCAGTCTGATATTGAGTATATTGGATATTTTTACGGCAAGAACGGCAATGAAACCGTGCAGAGTGCAAGAACGCGCATAGCAAAGCTTCGCGGACGTGCACCGGACTTTCTTATGAATGCCGAGCTGTTTGATTTCAAAACGCGCAAGGCGGCAAGCGATGTTGTATGCGGCGGGGTAAAACATCGTCTTACCGAAGGGTATGGCATCGCTTTTCCGGATAATAAGTCGGCGGTGTTCAGCTACAAAAACAATGTGGGCGCGCCTGATTACATAGGTGCATATCCCGTGCTTGTCCGAAACGGCAAGGAAGAAGGAAGCGTTCCTTCGGGAGTTGGCGGCAGACGCGGCAGAACTGCGCTTGGTGTCGGAAACGGGAATTTATTCGTTGCGCTTCTTCCCGATAACGGCGGTGCAACGCTTCCGGAGCTTCGGCGCGCGTTCATCAATGCCGGCGCAGAGAATGCAATAAACCTTGACGGCGGAGGAAGCACCCAGTTTTACGCGCCGCTTGGAAATCATTTTTCCGGCAGACGTGTCCGCGGTTTTATCGGAGTGTGGATTCGCGGCGGGGATATCCGCAAAGTAAAGGTGAGGACAAGCCTTAATGTCAGAGCCGGTGCGGGAGTGCTCAGCAAGCGTGTCGGAAAGCTGTATAACGGCGATGTGGTAACTGTGCTTGAAGAAAAGAACGGCTGGTGTCGTGTCGCATCCGGATGGGTAAGTTCGTTGTATCTGAGAAAGGTGTAATATGGAAAGAATACAGGATTTTATTCCGAAGGGACGCATAAACCGCCCGGGAACGGTGAACAGATGCAGATATATAACCGTTCACGATACCGGGAACAAGTCAGTCGGAGCGGATGCCGCGGCGCATGCAAAGTACATCAAGGGCCTCAACGAGAAGACGAGTTGGCATTATACGGTGGATGATGAATACATCTACCAGCACCTGCCGGACAGCGAGAAAAGCTATCACACATCAGACAAGGAAGCAAATGAAAGCTCGATCGCAATTGAGCTTTGCGTAAACGCGGATGGCGATTTTGCGAAGACGGTTGACAATGCGGTATGTCTTGTGCGCGGACTGATGAAGAATTACAGCATCCCCAGAGAGAACATCAAACGACATAAGGACTGGACCGGGAAGAATTGCCCAGCATCGCTTGATGAAACAGCATGGAAAGAGTTCCTTGCGAGATGCACAGAATCGGAGAGCGGGAGCGAGAAGTACATCACGATTGACGAACTGAAGCAGATGGGGTATGCCGGAGTGAAGTGGTAAAGGAAAAAGGACGAGCGGGAACGCTCGTCCTTTGGTGTGTGGATTAAATTGGGCAAACTAAGACGAACACACCTTCAAGCATTAAGATTCTGACGTGTTCGTCTGGCTCGCCAGTGGTGGAGGCGGGGGGAGTCGAACCCCCGTCCGAAAATGCATTCACATAAGCTTCTCCGGGCGCAGCCTGATGTTTAAATTCCCTCATACAGACGCCAACAGGCGGGCTTCCGTATTCGGTAGCTTCATTTTACATGCCGTGCTCAAAGCTTTGCGCGGTCACGTTCACCACTGTGTGACACCTTGCTCCCGGGCCGTGGTCCTCCCGGGGAAGATGGCCGCTTATAATTTAAGCAGCAATAAGTTTATTGTTGTTATTTAATTTATAAAAATTAAGTTGCAGATTTTAAAGCGGCTCTGCGCCTCTGCCCGCTGCCCGTGCTTCAACATCCCCGTCGAAACCTTTACGCCCCCATATCTTTATCGATAAACTTTGCAAGCCAACGCTCGCAAAGACCTATCCAGGAATAAACGTGCGGATTTACCAAATCCGTTCTTGTTGAACGCGTTTCCCGTGTGCCGAGAGAAAGACCGTGCGGCCCGTCGGGATATATGTGCAGTTCAAACGGAACGTTTGCTTTTTTCATTGCGTTTGCGAAAAGAAAAGAATTTTCAACCGGAACACTTGCGTCGGTAAGCGTGTGCCAAATGAACGCCGGGGGAGTATGCTCTCCAACCGAGTTTTCAAGTGAGCATTTGTGCATAAGCTCTTCATCAGGATTTTCGCCTAAAAGATTTTTGAAAGACCCTTGGTGCGCAAAACCACCATTCGTTATAACGGGATAGCCGAGAATCATGCCGTTTGGCTTGTTCTCGCCAAACTCAATGCCGAGTTTCTCCGTTACAACACTTTCGTTCCACAGCGTTCCGAGCATCGCCGCCATATGACCGCCTGCCGAAAAGCCGCAAACAGAAATGCAATCTGGCTTTACATGATATTTTTCACAGTTTCTTCTGATATATGCAAGTGCCGCGCTCGACTCTAAAAGCTGAGTCGGGTATTTTTTATCGTTCATATCGGCTGTTGAATAACGCAGAACAAATGCGTTGTAGCCTCTTGAAACAAACTCGAGCGCAATCGGCTCACTCTCGCGGTCGCTCACACCGTGATATCCGCCGCCCGGGCATATAAGAATGCTTGCGCGTGTGCGGTCCGGCTCAATCGCCGGGCTTGTTGAGCGGACGTAAGTTGTAAGCGTTGCATCGGTTGTTATGCCGTCGAAAACATCTTTTAAAAATATCTTTTCGTGTATCATGTCTTTATCCTCTTTAACGTCTTTGTTCTTTCATCGCTCTGTCCATCTCGCGCTTTGCATCACGTGCAGCTGCAGCATCGCGCTTGTCGTGGAGCTTTTTACCCTTTGCAAGGCCAACCTGAACCTTCACAAGCGAGCCTTTAAGGTAAACGGATAACGGGATGATCGTGTATCCGTCCTGAGCTTGCGCCGCGGCAAGCTTGCGGATTTCAGACTTGTGCATCAAAAGCTTGCGGTTGCGGAGCGGCTCTTTGTTAAATATATTTCCTTTTTCATAAGGGCTGATGTGCATACCGTGGACGATAAGCTCACCGTCCTTAACAGAGCAGAACGAGTCCTTGAGGTTGCACGCTCCCGCGCGGAGGGATTTAACCTCGGTTCCGCAGAGCGATATACCTGCCTCGAAAGAATCTTCAATATTATAGTCGTGCCATGCTTTTCGGTTTTTGGCAATCTGACGGATTGATACGTCTCCCACGCGGAACACCTCACTTTCTGCAATGTCGAAAATAACATATATAATTATGCCATATGTTTTTGTCGAAGTCAATAGAAGAAAGGTTTCAATATAATTACAAAATGAGAAAAAGAAACACCCGAAATCGTGATTTGTCCGATTGTGTGAGAAAATGCAGTCATAATGTGATATAATGAACTAAAAAATAAAGTCCGGCAAACTATAATAGTATATGTCGGTGGAAAAGGAGAAAAGATTATGAAAAAATTTACAGCACTGTTACTAATGTTTGTTATGTTGCTGTCCCTTGCTGCCTGCGGTGGCGGTGGAGGCGGAAGTACCGTCCTTGACGGACTGGATCCGAACGAGCCACTGACAAAAGATGATGTTATCACTATGATGATTCCGTCATCTCCAAGCTGGCCGGTTCGTGATGATTGGAAGCTTTATGAATATATGGCAGATGGCTCCGGTGCGACGCTCGATATTATTTCTGTTCCGACTTCTGATGCAGGAACGAAATATTCGATTATGTTTGCTGCGCGCGAAGAGCTTCCAGATGTTCTTGCTTTTGATATGGTCGGCGGTCACACAAAATATGCGGGAGAAGGTCTTGTTGCTTTTGATGATTTAGCTGAATATATGCCTACATACAACGCTTGGAAAGATTCTCTATCGGAAGAGGAATATGATGTTGTTATAAATCCGAGAAAGCGTGCAGACGGTAAGATTTACTATACTCCGGGTACCGGACGTGAAGGTAAAACCCGTGTTCGCGCATGGCTCTATCGCGAGGATATTTTCAAAAAGCACAATCTTTCGGCACCAACAACCTTTGATGAAATGTACGAGGTTTGCAAAACGCTTAAAGAGCTGTATCCGGACTCTTACCCGTTCTGCACAAGAAGTCGTTCGTATCTTTTTGATATTGCAGGCTCATCCTTTGACAAGTGGTGGGAATCAACCGTATATTATGACTTTGATGATGACGAATGGCGTTGGGGCGCTGCGGAAGATACTGCACTTGAGGTATTAACATACTACAAGAAGATGATTGATGAAAAGCTTATGCCGGCAGATACGCTCACGCTTGCTCAGGCAACATGGGATGAGCTTGTTCTTACTGACCGTGCATTTATTATGCCGCATCTCCAGCTTCGTATAGATTACTTCAATCAGCTTGCGGCGGCGAAAAATCCGGAATTCAAGCTTCAGGCATTTGTTCCGCCTGTTGCAAATCCTGAAAAGGGCGTTGCGATGCTTGAACGTGGAGATCTTGAAATGATAGGTTTCACGATTCCGGATACCGGAAGAGCAGAAGGTATCGCCAATGCCGCAAAGTTCCTTGACTGGATGTATACAGATGAAGCAATGGAACTTGTATCCTGGGGTAAAGAGGGTGAGACGTTTGAGATAGTGGACGGAAAACGCCAGTACATCACAGATGAAGCTGGCACAATGCCCAACACAATGTACGGCTTCCAGACTTATGGATCTTTCTGTCGTCTTGACCCTGCAGCAGCAGAGGCAATGCAGTCTGAGACTACGCTCGAGAGCGAAGCAATGATTATGGAACATACTCTTCCATATTATCCGGTAACGCTTTGGCTTGATTTTAACGATGAAGAGCAGGATGTAATTGATGTATACAAGCTTGCGCTTCTCAATTACACAGAAGAAATGCTTACAAAGTTCCTTCTCGGTCAGGAACCGCTTTCAAACTTTGATGCATTTGTTGGAAATCTCAAAGAAATGGGACTGGAAGAGCTTCTTGCGGCTTACACGAGCGCATATGACAGAGTAAAATAACCTACAAAAAGCTTTTACATAACGCACAACAAAACAACCGCAGGTGAGTTTCCTGCGGTTGTTTTGTTGTGCTCGGACAAAAGTGTTACAAAAAATTGTATACCCTATTGACGTTTGTCATACAATATAGTATAATTGTAATACAAAACAGAGTGATTGTAAAGGAGGCAGAATTATGGCAACTTCTATTGTTCAGTTCAGAATTGAAGAAGACTTAAAAAATGAAGCTACAGCGTTGTATGAAAAATTAGGGATTGATCTTTCAACAGCGATGAGAATGTTTCTTAAAAGGTCTGTTTCTGTAAACGGAATTCCTTTCAGTATGGTTCTTCCAAAGGAAGAATACAGCGTGAGCAAGGCTTTAGGTTTTATGAAGGAATTAAACGAAAGCGCATTTAAAAACGGAGTGGATGAAATGTCGCTCGATGATGTCAATGCCGAAATCGCATCGTATAGGAACGAACGCAGAGCGAGGACAGGAAAATGAAATATTTTGCGGTCATAGATACCAACGTTATTGTATCGGCAATGCTAAAAAATGATTCTTTTCCTGCACAGGTTCTGAAGGAAGTTTTGCTCGGGAATATTAATTTACTGATAAATGAAGATATCCTGAATGAATATCTTGAGGTGTTGAGTCGGAAAAAATTTCATTTTCCTGTTGATGTAGTTATAAGCTTGATGGAAGAAATTAAAAAGCAAGCTATTTATGTTGATGCAGCACCTTTGGAAGAATATTTGCCGGATCCGGATGATGCGGTTTTTTATGAAATCGTGATGGAAGCAAGAAAGGAAGTTGATGCATATTTGGTCACGGGAAATTTAAAGCACTTTCCGGAAAAGCCGTTTGTCGTCACTCCGAAGGAAATGATAGAAATTATAAATAAGAGATAGAACAACACGATAAGTTTTACCCCTGCGAACAGCCCTTCGGGGCTGTTTTTGCTTGTGCGGACAAAAGTGTTACAAAAGCATTAAAATTCTGTCCAATTGTGCGAGAAAAACAGAGTACGGTGTGCTATGATATTAATATATGTAAAAGGTACGGCATGCTGTGCCTGAAAATGTGCAAAGAGGTACCTTTTTGTGTTGGATAACATCCAACGCAAACGCCCCTGATTGCAAAATTATAAGGAGGTCAAATGACTTATGGAAAAAGGGATTTTGAGAAAGGCAATATCGGCAGTGCTTGCGCTTACATTTGTTATCGCACTTATGCCGACAATGTTCGCATCCGCAGCGAATGTTGGTGATACGGTGAGGTATGAGTTCGCAACAGAATATAGCGTAAATGGTACAAAATATAAAATGTTGGATAACGAGACATTTGATGAGTATGCAAATTCAGGGAAAACATTGGTTTATACAACTGCACTTACTGATTATTTCAGATCGGATGCCGGAACGTATGTGAGAAACTGGAAGTATTTTGAAAAAACGCTTTCAGGTACACCATGCACATCTGCGGCAAATGGTACATATGTTGATGGTGGTGGATATGGCGACTGGTTGGCTTTTAAAGTAAAAGGTATTTCTGAGGGTACATACAATGTGATATTTGGTAAACCGGCGAGCAACCAAAAAGGTTGTGTGTGGGCAATGTATATTCTTGACGGAGAGACCTACGCTAATGCAGATAATGAAGCGATTACTTCCGCAATCGGAGATACATTGGGAAATGACGTTGTGAAAGTGGGAGAATTTGATACTTATGCCAACGCCAATGCTTCCATTGATTTAGGCAATGTAGGAATTAAGGGGAATGAAGCTGATGAATACATTGTTGTGTTCAAAGCGATTCGCGATGGTAAGGTTGACGAGGGAGAGACAGCCCCAACGAACAGTAGTGGTGGTACGCAGAAGTCGAGTCGCTTCATTGCAATGACAAGTCTTACCTTCATTTATGTTTCCGAATATGTTGCTCCGCCTGAGGTGGCAACTGAGAAGACAATAGGTTTCACAAAATCAACTTCTGGGTTGAGTGAACAGTCTGGTGCTGTATCCTTAAATACTATCACCGATTATATAACGGATGCTCGTGATTGGCAGTTTTTCATCGGAGGTTGTTCTGGTAGTCATATAACAGGAGCAACGGTTACTGATAGTGCAGGTGTGTTTATGAATGGTGGGGCACATATTAATGATAGCAGTGTGTATACCGGGGACTGGCTTGCACTTAAGATAAGAGGACTTGCTGAAAGTGACTATAAAGTAACCTTTGGAAGCAACGGTAATAAAAGAGGCTGTGTCTGGGGAATGTATGTGCTTGATAATGAAAAATATGGAAGTGCAGTTGCAACAGCAATCACAACTGCTATAGATACTATGGCAGACGGAGTTAAAAAGATCGGTGAATTTGATCTTTACGGAAATACGAAAAAAGCTATAGAAGTCGGAACTGTAAAACTTTCGGGAAGAAGCACCACAGAACATATAATCCTTTTCCGTGCAGAGCGTGATGGTACGCTTTCTGCCGGAGAGGTTGCTCCAACAGAGGAAAGCGGTAAAATTCAGGCCTATCTCTCAATGATGAGCCTTACATTTACCCCTGTAGATGCAGATGATATGGCAAATGATGCATTTGCGTATGAGGAAGCTTCACATAACGGCGGGGATACCTCGGTTGTTGCTTACGCAGTTTATGGAACAGACGGCACTGTTTCTGAAACGGCTATAATTACTACACCTTCTGCTACATACGGCGAAGTATGCAAGGTTGAGGCACCGGGAACTGCGAAGGTCGACGATAAGGATTACACCTTCCTTTATTGGGCAAAGGGTATGACTATGGATAAAAAGCAGGTTGTTTCAAAAGCGGCAAGCTTTGATTATCTCCCACGCGAGGGCGCAAACTATCTCATAGCTGTTTACGGAGAAGATGATGCAGAAGCAGACAACAAAACAGAGTTCTACAACGCAAACGGACAGCTTCTCACAGATGTCACAGTTTCCGGCGGTGTTATGCCCGGATATCCGTCTATGGCAGGTTTTGGTAAGGCACGAGCATGGGCTCTTCGCAACGCAGATGGTTCATACATTGAGTATGAAGAAGGTGACGAGGCTCCTGCAAGCGGAATGTTCATGGCAGTGTACGATGACCTTGAAAAAGACATTAAGATAACCGTAAACGGAAGCTCCAAATACTATAAATACGGTGATGCGGTTCCTTGCGTAAGTGATGCAGCAGACTTTATGTACTGGACAAAGACGGTAAACGGAGTTCGCGAAATTGTAAGCACAATGCCGGAATACACCTTTAACGCTTGGGAAGACTGCGTTGTTGAAGCTGTTTGCGGCGATGAAAAAATAAGCCTTGCAAAGAGCATGAGAAGAATTATTCTCGGCACATATAAGTCAGGCGATGCAAGCATAGTTATTGCGGAGTTTATCGGCTTTGACGATGCTCTTGAAAAGGGAATTATGTTCGATGCTCAGCAGATTGCAATGTCGAGCAAGAACTCGCAGTTTGCAGTGACAAACGATACCGGTAAGGCAGTGAATGTGACAGGATACGCAATAATAGGCACATCAGGAAATCTTAAAAAGATAACTGATGGCGAAATTGTAGCCGCAAAGTAAAGATAAGGGAGCGATATGTATGAAGCACAAGACGAAAATCTTGTGCTTCATTTTAATAATCTAAATACTGGTTTAAGTGGCAAATTGGTCAATTGTGAGAGAAATATCGGCGAAGATATGTTATCATAATTACATAAGTGGAAAACTTATAGAACCGAAGGAGGAAAAATTATGAGAAAAACAAGAATGAGTAAGGTGTTGTCACTGCTTCTTGCATTGACGATGGTTATCGGATGCTTGCCGCAGACGGTGATTTTCGCGGCAGGAGACGGAGTAGTGACGTATGAATTCAATACGACAATTGCGCGATACGGAGCAGTAGATGTTGATTATACTGTGAGCGGCAATTACACTTATGCGAGAAGTCTTAAAAACTATTATAACAGTGCAACGCATAATCGCGACTGGAGATATTTTGCAGACACGCTTCTTGCAAGTGCTTCTGCTAACGCAGCAGAAGCAACAGCTTGGGTAACTAACGGTAGCGGATTTTATATTGAAGGAAGCGAAAAGTCATTTAAGGACAACTGGGTTGCAATAAAGGTGCAGGGCTTAACAGCGGGAAGATACAAAATAACAGTGAACAAGCCGACTAATAACAAGGGCTGTGTTTGGGGAATGTATGTTCTTGACGGAAACACCTATGCAAATGCAACGGTTGATCAGATTACGGCAGCCATAGGAACAGAGCTTGGTGAAGGCGTTCAGAAAGTGGGCGAAGGTGACTCTTACGGCAACGCTACAACGCTTTTATTAAACGGTGCTGCGGATATAAGCAGTGCGGATGAACAAGTGCTTGTTTTTAAGGCAGAGAGAGCTGGAACACTTGATACAGTTGCCGGAGTAACAGAAACTTCTTCAGAGCGAGTTTCACGTGAGTTCATTGCGATTTCCAAAATAAGCTTTGAAAAAATCGAAGCATTAAAGGAAATTACGGCGACAGACATAAACGCAGTTGTCGGTGATGAGATTAAGCCAGAGGAAAGTATCACATGGATTGGCGTTTCTGGGGAAGCCTGCGGCGGCGAAAAGGTTTTTGAAAAAATCGAGCTTGTAAAAAATGATAATGGTGCTGTACTTGCGGGAAGCGACGGCGGTTTTTACGCAGTAGCACCAGGCAGTGCAACAATTAAAGTAACAGGTAAGCTTGCATCCGGAGAGGGTGGAAGCAAGAGTGCGGAGATAGAAGTGTCGGTGGCGGAAAGCAGCAGAGATTTTGCAGGAGAAACACTCTTTTTTGATTTTGCATCAACAAAAGTTCTTGCAAAGGAAAAAGGTATAACGGAACTTGAGTTTGCAAATGCCGCACAGACTGCAATAGTCACAAGCTCACTTGACGATTATTTCAAATCAGATGATGGTTCTTATGCACGCAACTGGGCATACTTTGCTCAGACGCTTCCGAACAGAGCTCAGACGACGGGAGCCAACGGAACATATACTGAAGGCGGCAATCACGGTCAGTGGATAGCGTTTAAGGCAAAGGGGATTACGAATGGTGCATACAATATATCGTTGAATAAGCCGGCAACAAATGCAAAGGGCTGTGTATGGAGTCTGTATATTCTTGACGGTGCACGTTATGGCACAGCGGACGAAGCTGCAATAACTGCGGCACTTGATGGGATGTCAGAAGGCGTGCAGAAGATAGGTGAGGTCGACACCTATGCAAGTCTTGAGAGCAAGCTGCACTTTGGCGTTGCCGATTTTAAAGGAAACGAAGATGCCGAGCATATTTTCCTTTTCCGTGCAGTGCGTGACGGAGATGTAGACGAGGGAGAAACAAAGCCATCAAACAATACCGGTAGATTTATCGCAATAATGGGTGTTACCCTCGACGGAACTTATATTGAAAGTGTTGATACATCTATTGAATATACGCAACTCGGAGTGGGTGAAGAAACAAGGATAATTTCAACCTCCGGAAAGAAAAACAACGGTGAAACTATTCCGGATATGTCATCGGTAGGGTATGTAAATTATGCGATAGTCGAAGGCGGTGACGTAGCGGAAATCGGAAAAGACGGAAAGAGCATAACTACAAAGAAGGAAGGAAACGCGGTTGTTGAAACAACGGTGATTTCTGATGGGCTGATTATAACCGCCAGAGACACTATAGAGGTTGATGAAAAATTCCGCATTAAGAGCGTTTCTGTAAAGGGTGTGAAAACTGCATATCTCGGAAAGTGTTTCCGCCTTGTTCCTGTTATAAAAATGGGTGACGGAAGTGAAACCGTTCCAGCAGGTGCAGTCATAAGCTATGAGATAATCAGTGGAAACGAGTATGTAACTGCCAACGGCGATGTGCTTATTGCAGGAAACAGAGCAGGAAAAGCCGATGTTCGCATCAGCGTACAAAGCCGCGGAAAGAAGGTTGAAAGCGATAGGTTTACTGTTGAAGTAACAGATGAAATTGAGCAGCTTTCGGGAGAGCTGTTTGAGCTTTCTCTTGCAGAACTCGCGCTTGAGGGTAAGGAAAACGAATGCAAGACAATAAAATTCAATGTTCCCACAAAGGGAAGATACCAGCTAACGCTTTCTGCTGAATTTACAAAAAAATCCGGCAAAGTTGAGCTTTATGCCGTTCCGTACAGTGAGGAAGCAGAAAGAAATCCCGAAAGTTATCTTTTTGGAGCATATAAGCTTGATAGGGTTGATCTTTTCAGCAGTGCAACAGAAATAAAGGATATTATGATTGAGGACGCTGTGTTTGACGAAAGCGGCGATTATCTGCTGGTGGCATATATCGCGGATAAAAACAACTCAAGCGACAGCTATGCCGCAAACATAAAGAAACTTGAGTTTGACGGTGTATCGGTTATTTCAAACGTTGTAGCAGAGGTATACTCACCACACCTTGGTCCGGGAGAAGAAACGGAGCTTAATGTTTTTGCTCACCTTTCAAACGGAGCGGTAATCCCGATGGACGAGGCAAGCATTGATTTTGAATATAACGAGGAAGAAATTACGGCAGATGCTGAAAAGCTCACGGTAAAAGCAAGTGAAGAATATGTGGAGCCGAAGAGTAGTAAGTTTACCATAACAGTTACATATAAAGGCTATAGTGCGCAAACAACTGCAACGGTAAAGATTGATGAGCTTTACGGTGTGAATCCGAACAAAACAGCACTTCTGTATGGCAACGATGTCGCGTCAGTTGGAAACAGCTTAAATCTTAAGCCGGCGTTCGAGCTTAACAATCAGTCTGTGATTGAAGCGATAGGCTGTGAGGTTGAGTACGTTCTTGAGGGTAACGAAGAAGGTGTCCTCGAGCTCTATGAAAACAACGCTGCTGTCAAGGCAGCAAAAGCAGGTGAAGCAATTGTCTATGCAAAGGTTATTTTCCGCGGCAAGGAGTACACAACAGAAAAGAGAGTAATAACCGTTGTAGCAGATGAGATTTCAACTGCAAATATTGACATAAACTTTACCAAGGGCGGACATCCCGGTGATGGTTTTACAACTGTGGATACTGTTTTAGGTTATACTACGGGCAGAAGCTGGGTGTTTGATTCCGTTGCGGGAAAAAGCACGGTATATTCGATGAGTATGAATGATACATATGCCCAAATAGTGTTTGATCCGACGGCTGCGAACAGATATCTTGCGCTTCGGATGAAGGTGCCGAGCGCAGGTGTATATAACATAACCGCATTTTCAAACTGGTGCAGAAAGCGTGCAGGTAGATGGGATATGTATATATTCCCGGTGACAAATGAAACGTCTGCAAATCTTTTGGCACAGCTTAAAGAAAATAACTTCGTCGGATATATGGATTTTTACAAGGATTCAGAAGGTGCTCCCGGCGACATTTTAAATGTGGCAGATGGATATGAGTTCACCGGCGGTGGAGAGTATTATGTTGTGCTCAATCTTGCAAAGGGCCTTTCGGCGGGAACTGCGGGAATAAGAGCTGAGCGCGGCGACACCGTTTACCCGACATATATTTCCTTTGCAAACGTAAAAGCGATGGCATCTGCCGTGGCAGAGGCGGGAAAGCAGAAGCTTGATATAGGCGAAAGCACCGCTTTGAGTGTGAAAATGTACAACGGAAGCGGAGATGAACTCACAGCAGAGCCGGAAAGCGTTATGTATCGCACAAGCAACAGCGCGGTTGCAACAGTTGATGCGACCGGAAAAATAACCGCTGTTGCAGAGGGTAACGCAACAATACGTGCGATAGTTTCATATGGTGGTATCGTTAAAACAACGAGCGTTGAAATAACGGTTGAGGACGCGTCAAAGCTTCTTGGAATAACGCTTTCGGCAGAGAATGAAATCTATATTTACGGAAGCACGCCGCTTTCAGCGATTGCCCAGATGGAAAGTGAAAACCTGATAGATATTCCGTATGAATATATAGAATGGACGCTGTCTGATGACACTGTTGCAGAAATTGACGAAGAAGACAAAATGCTCGTTGGAAAAAGTCTCGGCACGGTAGAAATCAGCGCAATAATAAAAGAAGGCTATAAGCCCGGTGCTGAAGAAAAGGTTATTGCTCCGATTACCGTAAATGTAGTATGGGATGCAACGGTAGATCCTGCAATTTATACGATTGAAGAGCGCGAAAATGTGAAAAAGAACGCCGAGCGTTACTCGTGGGTGAAGAATAGAATTAAATCCACAACGGAAACGGCAGATGGCTTCCTTGCAGTCTTTGATGCGATTTACTCTCTTGCAATACCTGAAGGTGTTCCGCGCACATACCATGTAGGGCACAAGTATGACCCGCAGTGTTATAACTGCCGCTATTGTGGGAAGAACCTTGGATCTATCTACAGCTGGGATACAGACCCTGTTTCCCGTCCGTGGAAGATACAGTGTCCGGAGTGTAAGCGTATTTTCCCGTCTAACGATTTCGCTAAATTCTATGAGCTTGGCGTTTCGGAAAACGGCTTGCAGTGGAACTATGCAGATGCTTTGCAGAAGCATCACGAGATGTTCGTGTGTGAAAGTGTAAAGGCAGGAGAAGAATGTACTTGCGAACGTCCGATAGATTCGGCACCGACTCCCGGTAGCTCACAGTGGATGGCAAATGACCCGCGTAACGATGCGTGGTATGAATTTTACGGATATAACATAGAGGGTGGATACCTCACAAATGACCTTTATGAGGAAATGGATGAAAAGCTCGGTATCACCGGCTGGGGTGTTGATGACGGCTTCGGTTATCGTCAGCCGTATGTGGCAGACGCATCTCTCCCGGGCTATGACAGAAGCTACTATGAGGATGAAAACGGCTATGCACGTTATGTTTACGGCTCAAGAATGCATCTGAATGCACCTATTCAGCATATGTATGTCGGATATTATTTGCACGAAGGCGTGTGGTTTGCTGCCGGTGGCGGGGATGCTGCAAAAGAACTCCGTGATGCACTTACCGCTTTCCGTGATGCCTTCCTCTATACAGGTGATGCAAAGTACGGACGTGCCGGTGCTATACTTCTTGATCGCATTGCAGATATCTACCCGGGATTTGACTGGTATCAATGGGCATCGTGGCGTGGAGATTCATACAGAGGAACGATAATTGACCCGGTCTGGGGACATCATCTTGCAGAACTCTTTGCATCCTCCTATGATGCATTTCTTCCGATCTATAATGACAGACAGGTTATAGATACTCTCTCAAAGAGAGCACTTTATAAGGCCGATGAGAACGGAAACTATGTATTAGATGAAAATGGTGAAAAAATCCCGACTAACCTTAAAGATACTCCTGGTGCTGTAAGACTCAATGCCGAGGATGGCATCTGTCGTGAGAGTTTCAGGGCTGTCAAAGCAGCTAAGATTGTGGGTAATTTTGGTGTTCGCCATAAGACTGTCATTACGGCAGCTCTTGCTCTTAACAAGATGCCGGAAACCGGTGAAATGCTTGACTGGCTGATGAAATATGGTGAGGAGTATTCTACCGGAGAATATAAGGGGGATATTGAGGGCGGTAATGTTGCGCGAGATCTTATCAACAGAGTTGACCGAGACGGACATGGCGATGAAAACTCTCCCCACTATAACTATACCTGGTGGAATAACCTTATGGAACCTGCAGATATGCTTGCCGGCTATGAAAAGCATTCAGCTGTGGACCTTTTTGAGAATCCGAAGTTCCTTAAAATGATTACTGCACAGCTTGAATTAACACTCGGCGGTTACTATACTCCGGCAATCGGCGACACGCTCGCAACGGCAGCTACGGGCTTCTCTGCAGACCTTTCGTCACTTCTTACTGCATACAAGCATACGGGCGACCGTAAGCTTGCACAGATGATATGGCTTATGAACGAGCTTCAAAACGACGGCGATATTGAAAAGCTTCGCGGTTCGATCTTTGATGAGGATGCAGAAAAGTTAGCACGTGATATTGAAGCTGTAGTTGATGAAGACGGTGCACTTTCTCTCGAAAGCGAAATGAAAACAGGCTGGGGATTTGCGGCGCTTCGCGCAGGTGGTAGCTTTGATTCGGCCGCTGCATCAACGAAAACCGAAAATACGCGTGATTTCGCGGTTTACTTCGGAGGAACCGGAGGACACGGGCATTTCGGCGTGTTGGACCTTATGATTTCTGCATTCGGTTTAAATTTTGCACCGGATCTTGGTTATCCTGCAAGAACAGGTAATGATCCCAACAGATATCAGTGGGTGACGACTACAATTTCACATAATACGGTTGTTGTGAACGAAGAGCAGCAGGCGTCAACGGGAATTGCGGGGACTCCGCATCACTTTGACGACGCGGGAAGGATTAAGTTGCTTGACGTAAGCGCGGATGTTTATGAGAAGACAAACGAATACCGCAGAGCCGTTGTTATGGTAGAGGCAAATGATGATGTTTCGTATGCGGTTGACTTCTTCCACGTAAACGGCGGAGACGATCATCTCTACAGCTTCCACAGCCAGTCTGATGAGATTGTTTACACCGAGGGCTTAGGCGATGTATATTCTTACCCGACATACGCGCGTGAAGACGGAACGCTCGTAGGTACATATGCGGGACCCGATGTTGTGTACGGGGATGATCCGGGCGGCAATGCACCGATTAACGTATATCCGCTTGGCTACACTTGGCTTAAGAATGTACGCAAATACAATTCTCCCGAGAAGGATTTTGCGGTTGAATTTAAGGTTAAAGATTGGAGAAAAGTTCTTGATGCCAACAAGGATTTACGTCTTCGTCTTACCATGGTAAATGATGAGCCGATGGAAGAAGTGTCCTTTGTAACCGGCGAGGTGCCGCAGAGAGAAGGAAACAAGGAAATCGGCGAGCTTGAATATTTGCTTGTCCGCAATAAGGGCAAAAATATTGACACCACATTTACCACAGTTTTTGAACCGTATGAAGCAAACAAAAAATATATTGCTGATATTCAGAAAATTCCTATGATTCGCGACGAAAATGCACGTCCGGGACTGTACGACTCTTATTCGGCAGTAAAGGTTACTCATACAAGCGGCAGAGTTGACTATGTTATGTATTCAACGAACAATGCGGTTGATTATGTGATAAAAGACGGAAATGTCGAAATTGATTTCCGCGGATTTGCGGGAGTTATGACCGTTGGAAAGGATGAAAACGGAAAGAACGAGGTTCTGTATTCATATCTCAACGACGGTGAAGTCCTAAAGCTTGCAGAGGAGACAGACAGTGAAAATGAAAGACTTCCGGCATATACCGGTGAGGTTGTAAGCTTTACAACTGATTTTACAACCGAAAACTTTATCACAATTGCGTTGGATGAGGATCAGAAGCCTACAATGGAAGAACTCACGGGGAAATATGTATACATTGATAATTCAGGAGAGGAAAACGGAGCATATAAGATTGAAAGTGCAAGAGAGGTCACAGACGGAATAGAGCTGTCTCTCGGAAATGTTTCCCTGATACAGCGCTATGTTGATGAAAAGGACATAGAGTCCGGATATGTATACAACATCAAAACAGGTGAAAACTTCAGGATTCCGGTTTCATACAAATACGATCCGTCTCCTGTCATTGAGCCTATAGCTGATACAACAACCTCAGCGGGAAGCTCAATCACGATACCGTTTAACGCAATAAGCCCGACGGGTAAGGTACTTACCTTCACCAATTCAAACCTCCCGCGCGGAATGTCGGTCAATGCGGAAACTCAGACGATAACCTGGAAGCCCGACAGCTCTCAGGTTGGTGAAAACCACGTTGCGCTTATCGCAAGCGACGGAACGCTTGAAACTGCGGTTCACTTTACGGTCACCGTCTACGGTTCGACAACAAGTAAACCGTCAACAGAAAATTCCGGAACTTCAAGTGAAGGTACGGGATCTGCCGGCGGCGGTGGCGGTGGCGGCGGTGCTGCACCGACCGACAAGTCTGATACTGACGATGAAAGCCTTCTCCTTGAGGAGAAGGTGCCGAGCACAGGCGAGGCGGATGAGGTGGAAAATAAAACTGACGCACCGGAGGCCTCCGGTGAAACGGATGCTATCCGTTTCACTGACCTTACCAACCACGCCTGGGCAGCGGAGTCGATAAACGCGCTTGCGGCAGATGGAATAATAAAGGGCACGACCGCAAGCACGTTTAGTCCCGCAAACAACATCACTCGTGCAGATTTTGCAATTCTTCTTGTCCGCGCGTTTGACCTGAAGTCTGACAGCACAGAAAACTTCGCAGACGTTTCTGCTGCTGACTACTTTGCATCCGAACTTGCAGTAGCGCGCAACACGGGCATTGTCAACGGCATCGGCGATAATAAGTACGCCCCGCGCAACACGATAACCCGTCAGGATATGATGGTAATCGTCTATAGAGCATTGCAGCACCTTGGCAATGAGCCTCCCTTGCCTAAAGGGAGGGGGACCGTCGAAGACGGTGGAGGGATTTCTCCCTCGCAACACCCCGACTACGACACCGTTGCAGACTATGCAAAGGAAGCCGTCTCCGCGCTCATCTCCGCAGGTCTCGTCAACGGCAAGAGTGGACATATAGCACCATTGGATTACACCACCCGTGCTGAAGTGGCAGTTCTTGTAAAGCGAATGCTTGATTATATAAAATAATTTTGCATTTTGCACTTTGCATTCTGCATTGTGCGGTAACGCCGCACATAGGTTGCAGTGCTTATCAAAAGAATACTTGATTATGTAAAATAAGCAAACTTACGCAAATGGCTGTTGTGATATTTTGCAACAGCCATTTGTGAAAAAAGGGGAAAATCATATGAAAATAGTTTTTGCGGCAGATATGGCTGCCACCGCAGCTAATGAAGATTTGTTCATAAACGGCGAGGTAGAAAAGATAACCGACAATGGTATACTTGAATATCTTAAAAAGTTTGATTTCCGCGTTATGAATATAGAAATGGCGCTTACCGACACAAACGAGCCTATAGTAAAATGCGGACCGAATATCAAAGCGTCTAAAAAGGCGATAAACGCAATAAATAAATTTAATCCATCTCTTGCGCTTTTATCAAACAATCATATCCTTGATTTTGGTGAAGCGGGACTTCGTGATACTGTTGAGGTTCTTTCTGATAACGGTATTCCGTATATCGGTGCCGGGAAAAATGTTGTTGTCTCCCGTAAGCCGTACATATTGGAGCAGGATGGCAAGAAGGTCGGTATCTATAACTGCGGAGAACACGAATTTACTATAGCAGGGGAAAACTCATGGGGTGCAAACCCTTATGAGCCGCTTGTCACCTTTGATGACATAGAAGTGCTTAAGCAAAAGTGTGATTATGTAGTGGTAATTTACCATGGTGGCAAAGAGCATTACAGATATCCGTCTCCCGAAGTTCAGAAGCGCTGCAGAAAAATGATTGACAAGGGTGCGGATGCGGTTATTTGTCAGCATAGCCACTGTATAGGTTGCTTTGAGGATTATAACGGTGGCAAGATAATTTACGGTCAGGGCAATTTCGTATTTGTTGAAAATATAAACGAAGAAGCGTGGCACACTTCTCTTATCGTAGGGGTAACAGTAGATGATGGACTTAAGTTCGAGTATTTCCCGATATGTATGAGCAATGTGGGCGCAAGAACGGCGACTGAAGATGAAGCAAAAGATATTCTCAATAATTTCTATAAGAGAAGTGAGGAGATAAAAACTCCGGGCTTCATTCAGAAAAGCTATTCTGAGTTTGCCGCCAAGATGATAGACGGATATCTTAAGAAAATGAGTGAGGTCTTCAATGAGGACGGTGGCTACAATATGGAAATGATAACCGCGATGTTCAACTACTTCACTTGTGAAGCTCATCTTGAAGTGGTCGCGCAAGGACTTTACGACATTTTTAAGGATGAAAAACCGTACTGGAACTACAAGGACGGAGAAATAGCGTTTAAACTATAAAAGGGGACAACCTGCTATGAACTTTAAAGATGTTCCCGTAAAATCACAGCCTGCATATACATGGCTGTGGAACAGCACGATTACACGGGAAGGCATAAAAAAACAAATAGACGAAATGTACGGCAATGGAATACGTGCTTTTTATGTTTTGGGTGAACCGGAGAATTTTCGTCCGGGGGTGAGAAATACGCATCTTTCTCCTGAATATCTGTCGGATGAATATCTCCAGCTTGTGCGCTATGCTTATGAATGTGCCAAAGAAAAAGGTATGTATACATGGCTGTATAACGAGGGTGGTTTTCCATCCGGAATGGCGTGCGGGAAAATTCGCGGGAAAAAGCCGCATCTTGCTATGAAAGAACTGGTGAAAACGGAGTCCGGAGAATACACCGCAGAGGATACGTGTGGTCCGATGGACAGGATACGTACAGATATAGCAAAGTTCGAAACAACAGACGACTTTATAAATATGACTCACGAAGGTTTTGCGCGTGTTTTCGGTGATACTCTCGGTACGGATATCACGATGATGTTTGACGATGAGGCATATATGGGAAGCTGGACTGACGGATTGGATATTCGGTTTGAAGAAAAGTACGGTTACAGTATCTTGCCATACCTCGCATACATAGCGGGAGATAAAACACCGGTATCGGAAAAGGAATGCCGTGCAGTAAGCGATTATACAATGCTTTGTGGAGAACTGGTGCGGGAAAACTATTTTATTCCGATGAAAAAATGGCTGAATTCGCACAATATGCTCTCTACGGGGCACCTTGATCTGGATAATCAGACAGACGGAGGGCGTGTGCGTCGCTACGGAAATGTTATGGCAACTCTGCGTGCATTCGATGCCCCGGGGGTAGACGTTATATGGAGTCAGATAACATATCCTGAAAACGGAAGATGCTGCTTTGAGGGGAATGAGTTCTGGACAAGGTGTGCATCCTCGGCTGCCCGTCAGCAGGGAAAAAGCCTTTGTATAAGCGAGAGCTTTGCGGTTTTCGGAAGCCATATAGTGCCCGAAGAAATGCGGTTTGTTGTAAATTTTCAGGCGGTAAGAGGAATAAGCAGATTTAATTTTATGGTGATATCTTACGACAGAGAAACCACAATGGCTTGTCAGTACCGTCCGAACTTCATAAAGGAATATCCCGGAATGGATATGCTTTCCGAGATAAATGATTACACTGCGCGGATATCATATATCCTCGAAAGCGGAAAGGCTGATGTAAAAACTGCGTTGTATTGTCCATATCGTTCAATATCAGGCGGGGGAGATATCGGTAAAGCAGCCATAACAGAATATGAAAAGCTCGGGCAAATGCTCGAGCGGGCAGGTGTTGCTTTTGATATCATAGATGAGGATTTTGTCAGAACAGCGCGTGTTATAGATGGTACTCTTTGCGGCGAATTTGTGGAATATAAAAATATCTTTGTGCCGTCAGGTGCGCTTGAGGATGTAGCTGTATTGGAGAAGCTTTCAGGTATTGCAGCAGAGATTGTTCCGGTTATCACAAGGGGAAATCCGGCACTCCTGGCGAGAAAAGCGGACTTTGAAGACGGTACATATGTATACCTTGTTTGCAATACATCAAACGATACAATCACAGAGAAAATCTCCTTTGCCGCGCAAGGGAATGTGTACAGAATTGATCTTGCGAGTGGGAATCTTGTCTGCGCAGATGCTGAAATAAAAAATGATGAAGCTTGTACATCAATTTCGCTTCTTCGCGGGGAAATAGCAGTGTTCTATATCTCCGATAAAAAAGAAAATGCAAGACCGGAAAAGAAGTATACATATCTTTCCGGTATAACCGATATCACGGCACGGGTTGTCCGTGAGTTTGGATTTGGTGAAAAAGGAATCGTGAACGCGATTTATGAAAACGGAAAAGAAATTCCTGCGTTTGAACCGTGGGATGACGCTTTTTCGGGGGAAGTTGAGTACAAAACAACATTGAAAAATATATCGTCGGAAAACATCGTTCTTGACCTTGGTGATGTACGTCATTTTACACGGATTTATCTTAATGATGTTCCTGTTGCAGAAAAAACAATGCCACCGTACAGAGTGAAAATCTGCGGTGTAAAAAATGGTGATGAGTTAAAGATACTTGTTGCCAACACCGCTGCGAACGTATGCGCGCGGGCAGACTATTTCAGCCGCCGGGACATTGCGGATGTCGGACCGTATCATGCAAAAATGGTGCTCGAAGAGGCAAAGGCACCTGCGGGTGGCCTTTTAGGCCCTATAAAGCTTTATGTTGAAAAAATTAACAATAAATCACCGGAACTGTAATTCACAATTCCGGTGATTTATTGTTATGCAACGAATGGCTTTTACGAAATTTTGCGGGTGAGGAATTTGAAAAGCTTTTGAACAGAGTGTAAAAGGTTTTGATATCACGGTATCCGACCTCTGCGGCAATTTCATCTATTGGCTTGTCGGTATGGGCAAGAAGGCGCATGCTCTGCTCAATACGTGCTTTTTGAAGGTATTTGGAAAAGCTTATTCCAAGTTCTTTCTTGAATTTCATGCTCAGGTAGGATGGAGAGTAATTGAGGCTTTTCGAAACATCGGAAAGCGTTATATCGTTCATATAGTGAGATCGAAGATACCTGAGAACTCTGTCAGAAAAGCTGTCGCCTATACCGTGGTTAGGATCGAAATATATTTTCCGCATGGTGAGAATTAAAAGCTCAATAACCATAGAACGGATAATCTGCATATATCCGGGTGATCGCAAGGTAAACTCGTCAAGAAGGGAAGTGAGAAGCTTTTTGATTTTTCCGTCCTCGTCTTTGTAAATCTTTATGGACGGGTTTTCGATAAAAAGCTCGCTGTTAAAGTGAATCTGATAATTGCTGATTACCTCGAGAAATGAGCGGCATGGAGTGAGTGCGGGGTCTATAAATTCCGGAAGAAAAATGCAGTTTATAAGCTCGAATTCTTCAGTTCTTGCAACGTATGAATGTTGACAGTTATAGTCAACGACAAAATAGTCGCCCGTCTTTATTAATACGCTGTCGTCGCCCCAGCTGTGTATTGCCTCGCCTTTTATAACATAACCAAGCTCAAGATAATTGTGCTCGTGCAGATGTATACGGGTGTTGGGGCAGACATAAATTGAAAATTTGTTCTCTTTCAGAAAAATATCATGCTTTGTTATCATAAAATCACCCTAAAAAATGGTTTATTTTACCCATATATTTATTATAGCACATATGGTAGAATAAAAGCAAGAAGAAAACGGAAAGCGCGAATATCTTTCTCTTGGGGGTATAGATATGGAATATGCCGATTGTATAAAAATCAAGAAAGAGCTTTCTAAAAGGGATAGCGGAAGCTATGTTGATTCGTATGGCTCGATCCAAAAAGCGGTAGAATATGTGAACGAGCATTATACAGAATCCCTTACCCGTGAGGAAGTATGCAAGGTTGCGATGATGTCAAAAACGGCGTTTACAAATCTCTTCAAACAAGTGACCGGTGAATCTTTGGTAGAGTATATACACATACTGCGCGTGAGTCTTGCAAAGCAGCTTCTTTGCGAAAACAAGATGAACATAACAGAAGTAGGGGAACGCTGTGGATTTGACAGCACAACCTATTTTGGTAGGGTGTTCAAGAAAAAAACAGGGATGACACCTAAACAATACAAAGCTGCTAACGATAAAAAATAATGCTATAAAGAGGAATGGATATATGAAAACATATAATTCCAACAAATATATCAGAAATAAAGCTATTAACATTGCCCCCACACTTCGGTACAACAAAAAAGAAGATTTTCGGGGGTGGAGAGAATCAGCAAAGGAAAAGCTCACGGAGCTTCTTATGCTCCCGGATGAATATTGCGAGGATATGTTCAGTGCTATCGCTGAAAAAGATTTCGGAGAGTATAAAAGAATAGACTTTGAATTTCAGAGCGAGCCGGGGTATTTTGTATCATCAAGCTTTTTGATTCCTTCGGGTTGCAGTGGTAAAATACCGACAGTTATCTGCATTCAGGGACATAGTACGGGGATGCATATTTCGTTTGGAGAAACAATCTATGATGGTGATAAAGAACTTATTGCAGGCGGTCGTGATTTTGCACTTCGCACAGTTTCGGAAGGCTTTTGTGCAGTAACAATTGAGCAGAGATACATGGGAAGTGCCGGACATAACGAAGAAGGGCAGCCTGCATGCCTTTCAAATAACGAGGGTATGGCTACCTTGCTTCTTGGCAGA
>SVLF01000036.1 GCA_015068085.1 Oscillospiraceae bacterium | reverse complement strand
GCCTCGGGTGCAGTTGCAAAAGGACAGATGACATTAAAGCTTGCAACAGCAGGCAGAATATGCGTTATTACAGATAAACCTTACCCGGATATAAACCTTATAAACTATTCTCACATTATAGACGGATTTTTCTATCCCGGAACCGCAACAAAATCCTGCGCCGCATCATACCGGTGGTTTCGCGATACCTTCGGCGATGATTACAAAACGCTTGATGCGTTAGCTGGAAGCGTTCCAATCGGTTCTGACGGACTTGTATTCCATCCGTATTTAAACGGAGAGCTTACCCCATATGCAAACCCGAAGCTCTGTGCGGATTTCGTCGGCGTGCGCGCATCACATACAAAAGCGCATTTCACACGTGCAGTGCTTGAGGGCGTGGCAATGAGTATGCTTGACTGTATGGAAACGCTCGAAAGCATGAATATTCTGCACGAGGACAGTGCTGTTATTATCGGTGGCGGTGGAAAAAGTCCGCTGTGGCGGCAGATGGTCTCAGATGCACTGGGGATAAAGCTTGTTGAAATGAAATATGCAGATTCATCCCTTGGCAGTGCAATGCTTGCAGGCGTAGCAAACGGAATATTTGAAAGCTTTGAAAAAGCGGTTAATACCTGCAACAAGACCGTTTCGGAAACTCTTCCGAATAAAGAAAACACGATTAAATATAAAGAGCTTTTCAAAAAGTATAAAGCAATTCAAAAGGCTTTAGAGCCGATATACAACGGAGAATATATATGAAAGTTCTTGTATGCGTAAAGGTATCGGGCGGAGAAATAAACCCGTTTGACGAATCTGCGCTTGAATGGGCGCTCAGAATATCAGAAGATGTAACTGTTCTCTCGATGGGACCGGAAAACATGAAAGAAGTTTTAAAGCCGCTTACGCGCCTTGGTGCAAAGGTAACGCTTTTAAGCGATTCACTCTTCGCGGGATCAGACACTCTCGCAACGGCATACATTCTCTCGGTTGCGGCAAGAAAGCTCGGTTATGACTTTATCATTTGCGGAAAACAGAGCATAGACGGAGATACCGCACAAGTCGGCCCAATGCTTTCAGAGTTTTTAAAGTGCAATCTCATAACCAACGCACTTGAGGTTAAAGCCTCGGAAAATGAAGTAATAACCGTAACGCGCGAGGGCGAAGAAAAAGCAAAGCTTCCGGCGCTTGTAACGGTTGAACGGAGCGCGGTTATGCGGTTTCCGAGCATCTTCTCAAAAACCTGTGAAGTTCAAGTGCTTAACAATTCGCATCTTGGCTGTGATGCAGCAAAATGTGGGCTTTCCGGCTCACCGACAAGGGTGCTTAAGTCCTTTACATACGAAAAGGGAAGACGGCACTGCAAATTCATTTCACGGGAGGAGCTTTTGCCGCTGATAAATACGCTTCTTGCAGAAAACAAAGCAAACGAAGAAAAAAGCGAAAAGGCTGAAAAACTCCGCTCCGTATGGGCTGTAGGCAATGAGGTTCTTGAAAAAGCATCGGAGATAGCTGATGAAGTTGTCTTTATTGAAAAAACGGATGCCGAAGCGATTGCGGAACGTGCAATAAAAGAAAAACCGGATGTCATTCTCTGGAACGCTGATAACTGGGGACGGAAAACCGCACCACAAGTTGCTGCAATGCTGAATACCGGACTCTGCGCTGACTGCACCGAGCTTGAAGCAGAGGACGGAAAGCTTATTATGTACCGTCCTGCAAAGGGAGGAAGCATATATGCAAAGATAAAGTGCCTTACCAATCCGCAGATGGCAACGGTCAGAACAAAGCAGAAAAGCGGTGAGATAATCGTATCGGCAGGCAAGGGCGCGGCAGAAAGCCTTGATAAGGTGGAAGCTCTTGCAAAAGAGCTTGATGCCGAAATGTGTGCCTCGCGCGGACTTGTAGATATGGGATGCGCAGAGTATGCAAGGCAGGTGGGCCTTACCGGTAAAACCGTCAGCCCGAAGGTGTATATCGCAATCGGCATATCCGGTGCTGTTCATCACACCTGCGCGATTGAGAGCGCCGACACGGTTATAGCAATCAACATGGACAAAGATGCGCGCATCTTTGAATACGCAGATTATGGTATTTTGGAAGAATTTTGATGAATTAGTTAAATAACTTCGGAGGATATAGTATGTTGGACATAAAAAAAGAAGCTCAGCGTCTTTCTGATGAGTTTCTTGATGATTCAAAAGAATATAGATTAGGCTTTGTTGAAGCAGAACAGTCTAATCCAAAAACAAAAGAAATGGGCGAGATTTTCAGGGAAAATACCGTGGCAGGGGTTAAAACTTTACTCAGTGTGGATGAGAAACTCGTGCCTTTGTTTGAAAAAACGCTGAACAGTGAAGAATTTGATGCGTTTTGCAAAGATGTATTTGAGTGCCTGAATGCCGGGGGAAAGGTTATAATTTCCGGTTGTGGTTCAACAGGAAGACTTGCTATGCGTATTGAAGCCTCATTCAGACAAGCTATAAGGGCACTAGCAGAAAAAAATAAGAAAAATATTCCTTCAGAAGACAGTGTTGTAGCTCTTATGACGGGTGGAGATTATACAATAATCAGAGCTGTTGAGTCTTTTGAGGATTATACGAGCCTTGGATGTATGCAGGTAAAAGAACTGGCTCTTTGCAATAAGGATATTCTCGTAGGAGTTACTGCGACTGCAGAAACAACTTCGATTTTAGGAACGGCAAAGCAGGCGTTGGAAGATGGAGCTAAGGTCTGGATGATAGTCTGTACAGACCCGTCTACCGTAGTGGGAAAGCTACAACGTGCTGATGTAGTATATAAAAATCCTAATTGCGAAAGCCTTTATATGAAATGCGGAGGTATGGCGCTTACAGGTTCAACAAGAATGCAATCTTCAACGATAGAGCAAGCCATTATTTTATCTGCGCTTGAGCTTTCTCTTGCAAGATTTGTTCCGGAAGATATAAATATAGATAAAAGTAAACTTGCGAAGGGATTTGCAAGTTGCATCAATATGCTGAAAAGTGATGTCGTTATAGAACATATGGTGCGCGCGACAGATATGGAAACGGCTCTTTATGAGCGCGGAGGACATGTTACATATTTCGCTGATGAGTATATGCTGGATGTTCTCTCTGACACGACGGAACGTGGACCTACGTTCAGTGTTCCTCCATTCAGACCGCAAAGCAGAACCGATATGCCGATGTCATGGGCGTTTGCAAAAAATCCTACAACTTCTACAGAAAATGCATGGTTCGAATGCTTTGAAAGAAAGCCAAGATGCATTGATAAAACTACGGATGAATACATCGATATCGGTATTAAGCCTGAAGTCGCAAAGAAGATCCCTAAAATAGATTTTAATTCGCTTCTTGAATACGAAATCGGTTGCGAGCCGGATCCTGATAGAGAAGGAGGAGATAGCCTGGCTGTATGGATAGATTATGACAAATCTGCTCCAAGCTCGTTTGGTGCTGCTGCAGCGCGCTATAAAAATTCGGAACAGCTTGTTCTTTGTAACGGAAACTCCTCGCTGCCGGAAACACGTCTTAAAATTTTCGAGCATCTTACAATGAAAATGTTTATCAATGTTTTTTCAACGGGAGCAATGGCTAAGATGGGAAAAATCTGCGGTAATTATATGATTTGCATCAATATTGCAAATAAAAAGCTTGTGGATAGAGCAACAAGAATAATTGCCGATTTGTGTAAGCTGGATTATGAAAAGGCAAATTACGAGCTGTTCTGTGAAAAACTTCTTATGGAAAAAGAGGGAAAGCAGGGCTCGGTTGTTCAGAGTGTTCTGAACAGGCTTTTGACAGTCTGAATATGAAAGCACAACTTACCTATCTTTCTTGTTATACTTTGACGGAGTGGTTCCGGTTATCTGCTTGAATTTTGAAATGAAAGGGTAAGTATAGCAAATGCTGTAAGAATTGTCAAAAAAAGTTTATAGTAATATATAAGGCCTAAATGATATAATATTTTCAGAAAAGGTAAAGGAGAAGATTGGATGAAAAGCGGATTAAAAAAGAAGATAGGGCAGCTGTTCATGCTTGGCGTTCCAACGGAAGGCATTACAGACGAAGCAGCAGAGCTTTACGAAAAATACTATATTGGAAACTTTACATTAAATGCGAACGACTGTGCGTCGCTTGATATGCTCTGCAAGTTAAACGGAGAGCTACGTGAGCATACCTACCGCAACACAGGTATATATCCGTTTGTTGAAGTCGACCAGGAAGGAGGATGGGTAACTCGCATCTACGAAGGCGCGGCAATGATTTCAGGCGCGATGTCCTTTGCCGCAAGCGGAGCAGATGAAGCTAAGATGAAAAAAACAGGCGCAAAGATCGGAAAAATTCTGCGTGCCCTTGGTTGCAATGCAAACACAGCCCCGGTGCTTGATGTAAATATAAATCCGGATAACCCGATAATCGGAACAAGATCCTACGGCGAAGATCCGGAAAAGGTAGCCTCTCTTGGCAGAGGCTTTAGCGATGGACTCCAGTCGGAAGGCGTAATGGCTGTGGTAAAGCACTTCCCGGGGCACGGTAACGTAGTGGGTGATACTCACCTTAATATTGTCCACAATTCCACCGATGCCGATACGCTGCGCAAAACCGAATATGTTCCGTTCCAAAAGGTTTTTGATGCGAAATGCGGCGGAATTATGACAGCTCACGTTATCCATGATGCGTTTTCAAAAACTCCTTCAACGTTGTCACCTGAAATAATGACAGAACTTTTGCGAAACGAAATGAGATTTGACGGTGTTGCTATAACGGACGCTATGGGCATGAAGGCTATAAGCGAACCGTATCCGAATGGCGAGGCGGCGGTGAAAGCAATCCTTGCGGGGTGTGATATTCTGTTATACTACACTTATGATAAAGAAGCGGTTGAAAAAGCTGTGAATGCAGTATACAAAGCCATAGAAGAAGGTGTAATAACAGAAGCGCGCATCAATAAATCATATGAACGTATTATGAAGCAGAAGAAGCGCTTTGACGTTGCATCCTCGGCACCTGATATTGAGCTTGCGAAAAAGCTTATATACAACGAAGCTGACAAAGCAGAGAACTTTGCCGATAAGCTGGCATCAATTACATGTATCAAGGATGATGGCGTATTAAAGTCTCTTTCCGGAAAGAAGATTCTTTGCATATCTCCGATTTGCGATGCAATCCGCGGTGTTGAGGAAGCAAACCGTCAGATTTTAAGCTTTGCAGATATTTTCGCAGAAGAATTTGAAAATTCAATAACCTGCGTTTCTTCGCTTGAGGGAATGACTCCCGAAGCGGAAGAGGCGATAAACGGAGAGTATGACGTTGCGGTTGTCGGTGTGTTTGATGCGGCATCAATGCCCGGTCAGCTTGATATAATCAAAGCTCTTGAAGAAAAAGGAAAGCCGACTGTTGCAGTTCTTCTACGTACACCGTATGACTATAAATTCGTTAAAAATTGCGATGCGGTAATTGCAAGCTATGAATATACAAAGCTTTCTGCAAAGGCTACTGCCGTTGCAATAAGAAATTGTGATTACAGAGGAAAACTTCCGGTAACGCTTCCCGGAAAAGAGTAAAATACTTAAGAGAGGAAGAAAAAATGGATTTTGCTAATCTTAAAAGCTGTATGGATGTGTTCCTCGAGCGGGATCATGTTCCGGGGCTTCACTGCAAGGTATACAAAAAACACGAAGAAATATTCGACTATCGCGCAGGTATGAGCGATCTTGAAGCGCAAAAACCGATGCGGGGTAACGAAATATACAAGTGTTATTCAATGACGAAAATGATAACCTGCATATCTGCGCTTCAGCTTATGGAAAAGAATGAATTCCTCTTAAATGATCAGGTTTCGATGTATTTGCCGGAGTTTGAAACGCTTAAGGTTGCAGAAACAGAGAGCGGCGGAAACGAGCTTGAAACAGTTGCAACAGGCAAGGAAGGCGCAACGTTCACATCAACAGAAAATGTAAGAATTGCAAAAACACCGCTTACGGTAAGACACCTGTTCACAATGAGCTCAGGGCTTGATTATAACAGAAGAACTCCGGCAATCGTTGCGGCAATAAATGAGGGAAGAACAAGCACCCGTGAGCTTGCGGGAGAGCTTTCAAAAACCGTTTTGGGCTTTGAGCTGGGAACGCGCTATCGCTACAGCTTAAGCCACGATGTTCTCGGCGCGCTTGTTGAGGTGTGGTCAGGAATGACGCTCGGCGATTATATGGAAAAGAATATCTTCAAGCCGCTCGGAATGAAGGATACCTTCTTCAATGTTCCCCAAAGCGGTGAGAGAAAGGAACGCCTTGCGGCGCTCTATCGTAAGGGTGAGGATGGATTCCCAAAGCGCACGGAAGCAACAGACTGTCTTATCGATAGCTATCAGAGCGGAGGCAGCGACCTTTGCTCGTGTGCGGAGGATTATGTAACATTTCTTGATGCGCTTGCATGTGGAGGTGTCGGAAAAACAGGGAAGAGGATAATTTCACCGGCATCTATAGCGCTTATGAAAACCGATCATTCGGCGAATATGGATAGATCCGCGCTTCAGAAATCAATGCCGGGCTACGGCTTCGGGCTTGGAGTGCGCACCCATATAGATAAAACGCAAAGCGGAGCATTGTCACCGCTCGGCGAGTTCGGATGGGACGGCTCCGGCGGAGGATTTTCTCTTGTAGACACCGAAAATGAGCTTTCAATGGTTTATTTCCAGCATTATTCAGGATGGCAGCGAAGATCACGTTATGAAATGACAAACGCGCTGTATTCCTGTTTGGAATAATGAAAATAATAAAAAGGAGGAGAATTTAACTATGAAGAAAAATTCAATCAGAACAATAGCGATGCTTTTGGCTCTGGCACTTATGTGCTCGCTACTCCCAGCAACAGCGATTGCCGGCGATGAGGAAACTGCTACCCCTGTGGCTTTCACTGTTGATTTCGGAGGTGCAGACACAAGCGGCTTGACAGATTATCCGCAAACCCATGAATATTATGGTTTGTATTGGTATGCCGAGAAAGGGCAGCCTTTAAAAGGTTCAAACTGGACTGTTTTGACGGATACCGGGGCGTCAAGCATTCTTAACAGAAGCAATCAAAATGCAATACAATACATTAGACGTGAGTATATTTCGTTGAATGTAACATCTCCTGATGTGCAGGCAGGTTATGATACTGCGGCAATTAAAATCGAAGTTCCGGCAACCGGTGTATATGATGTTTCTTCATATGTCTACGGCTCGGGATCCGGTGGATATGCGGAAGTGTCGATTGACGGCAGAGTGCTCGGAACTAAAAGCATCAACAAAGCGGATATAAAAGCGGCAAAACAGAAGATAAGCTTTGATACCGGTATTTACCTTACCCAAGGTGAGCACATCCTCAGAATAAAAAATTCTGTGTATGCGGGAAAGACATCGGCAACAAACAGCTTCTACAGCTTTACGTTCACTCCGGGAGCAGAGATTGACAATGTTTCGCTTACATACGGAAAACCCTTTATTCTTCTTGCGGATCCGAACGGAGAAAAGCTATCGCTTTTCGTGAAGTATTCAACAGGGACAAATGTCATTATGGAAGATGCAGAGATTGTCTACACAAGCTCTGATGAGAAGATTGCAACCGTAACTGATGACGGTGTTGTAATGCCGGTTGCGGGTGGAAAAGTTACCATAACTGCTGATGTGACGATAAACAATGTGACGAAAAGTGCATCCGTTGATCTTTTGATAAAAGACGGAGTATACGATCATGCAGAGCTTACCTTCTCTGAAGACAAATTCTATGAGGAGGGGAGCGTGGAAATGACCGCAACTGCAGTTCTATCAGATGGAACAGCACTCGATCCTGCTGATGTTACGGTGCGCTATGAGTCGGATAACGAAACAGTGGCAAAGGTTGAGGAGGGGACTAATGTTCTTAAAACTCTTGTTTCCGGAACAGTAAACATTACAGCATATGTCACGTTCAACAATGAAGAAAAGTCTGTTACAGAGAAAATAACTGTTGTTCCGGCAACTTCTTTTACTCTTGATTTTGACAAATTCACATCAAGCCTTGATAACCTTCAGATTGAGGATGTAGCAAACAGTCGTTACTTTCTCAAACCGGGTGATGTGTTTTATGGATCAAACTGGAAAATTTTAACGGATGTCGAAAAATCAAATATCTTCGGTAGTAATCCTGACGCGGCGATGAAGCTGTATTATTATGACGGACGTTACTTTAACATAACCAAGACGAAAGCAGATTTAGATGCAGGCTATGATACTCTTGCAATAGAATTCACGTCTCCTGTAAGCGGAGCGTTTAATGTAAGTGCTGATATGTATTTCGGCTCTGCTGGCGGTATTGCTGAGGTTTTTGTTGACGGAAAATCGGTAGGGAGCTTTAATTCAAATAAAGAAGCCAACGGCGGAAGTGTTGCAAAGCAGCCTGCAAGCTTCGGTAAAAGTGTGACAGTTACAAAGGGAAAACATATCCTTACAGTAAAGAACACGGTACATGAGGGCGTCAACTCTGTGACGAACAGCTTTTATAACTTTAAGTTCAATCCAAGCGGTGATTTGGAAAAGGTGACACTTTCTTATGGTAAGGATTATATCCTTCTTTCCGATACTGGCGGGAAAAAGCTTAATCTTTCTGCAAAACACATAACGGGAACAGAAGTGGATCTTGAAGCAGAGGGTGTTGACATAAGCTTTGAAAGCTCTGACGATGATATTGCAACGGTAACCTCTGACGGTGTTGTCAAACCTGTATCCGCAGGCAATGTAACGGTAACCGCTGCTGTAACAATCAACGGAATAACCAAAGAAGATAAGCTTACGTTAAAAATTAACGACAGTTCGTATGAAAAAGCGGAAATAGACGTTGTTCACGATCTCTTCTATGTAGGCGGAGTCACCGAAATATCCGCAACCGGAATACTTTCCGACGGCACGCGGCTTGAGCCGGAGGACGTAACGGTCCGCTTTGAGTCTGACAATACCTCTGTTGCAACGGTTGACGGTAACAAGCTCTCAACCATCAAAGAGGGAACAGCTAAAATAACTGCTTACGTAACATTCAACGGTGTCGAGAAGTCGGCTTCAAAGGAAATCGAGGTTGTTCCTGTTGCGCTTGCCGGTATAGAGGCAAAAACCGAGGATAATGTTGTTTTCCTTCTTGATAAAGACGGCTCACCTCTTGTTGTAACCGGAAAAAACAATGACGGAAGTATAGCCGATATCACGGATGCCGTGCTTGAGTATGAGGTATTGACTCCCGAACTTATCAGTGTTGATGAAAACGGAATTGTCACCGCAAAAGGCAGAGGTCCTGCTGAAGTCAAGGTAACGGCAACTATTGGCGGCGAAACCTTCGAGTGTGTTGCTCTCGTTACTGCAAGCTCACAGAAAACTGAGCCTACGTTGTATACGAACAAAATGCGCGAAAATGCACTGGACAATATTTCGAAATACGACTGGGCAAAGGATAGTCAGAAAAAAGCAATTACAAACGCTGAATACTGGCTTGCAAATTACGAAAAACTATATGATTCTATTATGTACGAAGGTATTCCCCGGGCATTCTGCTTCGGATTGCACGACAGTCCGTCTACCGAATATGCTTATGAATGTGCATATTGCAAGAATGATATCAGGACAAGCTTTGGCTCATATGCGTGGGGAGTTGACCCGATAGCACGCCCGTTTAAGGTTCAGTGTCCGAACTGTAAGCGTCTTTTCCCGTCAAACGAATTTGACGATTTCTACAAGCTCGGGCTTGACCAAAAGGGGCAGTTTAATCGCCTGCGCGCGCTTGATGCTCACCGTGCAATGCTTCTTGAAAACGGAAAAACACTTTCCGGAAGCGAGCCATCTGAGGAGAGAAGGGCAGAAATAGATAAAGGTCTTCCTTTGACAAATGAAGAGCGCGCATATTTCGGTTACGGTGTTAAGGGCGGATATCTCTATAATGACCTTTACCGCGATGCAGTGAAAGACGGAATAATCATAAAAGACGCTGTATACGGAGATTCCGGAAAATTGATAGAACCGGAAGTCACTCTTACAGAAGATAAGCTTGATACCTTCGCTGTAGATGATGGGCTTGGCTGGGATACGGGAGAAAGGGCATCCACGGGTGTTCCGATAATGAAAGCATTTATCCCGTTCTATCATCACAAGATGTACGGTCAGAACGGCAACAGCTATCTTACAGTTGCATTGTCTGCGCTTACAAATGCATATCTCTATACCGGAGATATAAAGTATGGCAGAGCGGGCGCAATCCTTATCGACAGAATCGCAGATGTTTATCCGAGTTTTGATCTGTCTTTGTGGCCGGAGTATCAGAATTCTCACGGTGGCAGAAATACGGGAAAAATTCTCGGAACCATATGGGAACACGTTGTAGCCGATGTTTTCTCAAATGCATACGATGCGTTCTATCCTGCAATGGACGATCCTCAGGTTATCGCTTTCTTGTCAAAGAAAGCAACAGAGTTCGGTCTTGAAAATCCGAAAACCTCCGGTGATCTCATTCGTGAGAACTGTGATAACGGTATTCTGCGCGAAATTCTGAAGGCTGCAAGGGAGTGTAGAATCAAAGGAAACTTCGGTATGCATCAGCTTTCTGTTGTGACGGCGGCAGTTGCGCTTGATACATATCCGGAAACAGGTAAAATGATAGAATGGCTCGAAAAACCGAGCGCTGAGAAAAGAAAGAGCATAAAAAGATACGAAAACAGATCTTTCTCGGTATATTACGAAAATACCGGTGGCGGCATGCTCTCCGAGTATGTCGATAAGGTTGACCGTGACGGCTTTGGTAATGAAGTCGGAGCGGGCTATAACCAGAGCTGGCTGACGAACTCTACCTCTATTGCGGAAATTTTGTACCGTTACGGAAAGGATACAGGATTTAATCCATATAACGACCCGAAATACCGTAAGATGTTTGGCGCAACATACAATATGACAATGGCTGGCAATTACACACTCCAGCTCGGTGATGATGAGCGAACCGCCTCAACACGAAATAAAACATCCACTTCGGCAACCCTTCTCGGTTTCAAGCGTCTTAAAAAACCGCTATATGCTCAGATACTTTACAATCTGCTGGACGGAAATCTTGATAATGTCTACATTGATATTTTCGAAGAGAACGCCGAAAACGTTCAGGGCGAAATCGAGGAAATTATTGAAGAACAGGGCGAATATACGCTTGGAAGCCGTAATCTCACCGGCTTCGGTCTCGCGGTTCTTTCCGGCGGTGAGTTGATTAAAAACGGAGGAAGCATCCCAGATTCCGATTTCCGCCGTGATACATGGATGTCTTACACTATTTCTTCCACAAGCCATGCTCACTACGATAAGCTGCAGATGGGAATTGACGCCTATGGCTTTAATTTCACACCGGACCTCGGTTATCCCGGAATAGCGGGTGCAGATCCGAACAGATATCAGTGGGTAAACGCCACGATTTCGCATAACACGGTTGTTGTAGACGGTAAGCGCCAAAACGGAGTAGACTTCGCATATCCGTACCACTTTGACGGTGACGGTATCGTAAAGCTCATTGATGCCGATGCGGCACATGCATATGACGAAACAGATATCTACCGCAGAACTCTTGTTTCGGTAGATGCCTCGGAAGAGGTTGCATATACGGTAGATTTCTTCCGCGTCCGCGGCGGGGAGGAGCATATTTACAGCTTCCACACCCAGTCTGCCGACGGGGTAACAACCAATGACCTCACGCTTGTTCCGCAGGTTGACGGAAACGGAAACTACATCGGCTCATATGCAGGACCGACCGTTAAGCCTGAAGGGGACCCGGGCGGGAATCCGCCGAATAACCTCTATCCGCTTGGATATGCGTGGTTGCGGAACGTAAGACGTGACACTGCTCCGAAGAGCGGAAGCTTCTCTGTGAACTTTAAACAGACAGACTTTAAAAAGCAGCTTAAGGACTCAAAGGGACTTAACCTTAAGTTCACTGCTCTTAACGACTGGACACCATCAAGCGTCGGCATCGCGGCAGGTGACCCTCCGCCTCGTTTGGAAAATGAAGTGATCCCGTATCTTGACTATATGCTTATCCACCGCACCGGCCGAAACCTTGACACGCTCTTCACCTCGGTTATTCAGCCGTATAAAGGTGAGGAATATATTGAGAATATGACGGCGCTTCCGCTTATCTGTAACGGCGAGGAAGGAAAGAATGACGCTTCCCGTGCAGTAAAGGTAAAGCTTAAATCCGGACGTACCGACTATATCATCTATGCGACGAATAATGAGCTAACCTATACGCTTACCGACGGAGATGTAAGCATTGACTTTAACGGCTTTGTCGGAGTTTACTCTGTAAACAAAGAGGGAAAGAACATCTATTCTTACGTAAATGACGGAACAAAAATAGGAGATATACAGACGGAATCGAGATACTCCGGTAAAATAAAATCCTTCACGCAGGATATTTCGGAGGAAAATGAGATTACAGTAAGGTTTGAAAAGGAACTTACAGATGAAGCGATTGAAGCACTTGCCGGTGAGCATATATACATCGACAGCGACGGAAGAGACAACGCTGTATATAAGATAGAAGGTGCATCGGGAAGCGGTTCGGAAGTAACACTTGATATCGGAGATGTAACACCGGTAAGAAGCTACAGGAATCCGTCAGAACCGGGGAAAGGATATATTTATAACATAGCGGAAGGCAGCAATTTCTATATCCCGCTTTCATCTGAAAGTTATAACAAACCGGTTGTTGAGAAAATTGATGATGCAACGGTATCTGCCGGAAGCAGCATAACGCTTCAGATAAAGGCTGAAGCCGCTGACGGCGAAAACGTGACGTATGTCGGAACGGTTCTTCCGCGCGGTGCAAGCATAAACCGGGAAACAGGGAAAATTACATGGAAGCCTGACAGCTCTCAGGTAGGTGAGCAAGGCTTCTTCATCACGGTTTGCGATGAATCCGGTCGTGAAAGCTCGGTAAGCTTTGAAGTAACCGTTTACGGTTCAACAACCGGAAGCAAAAAAGAAGAAACAACCGAAACCCCGTCCGACAATGCCGGAACCGCCGGCGGTGGCGGAGGAGGCGGTGGCGGCGGTGCCGCACCGACCGACAAGCAGGAAGAAGAAACGAACACCAGTGAAACAGACAAAACCGAAAATGGCGAAGTCGACAACGGAGAAAAAGCACCTGAGTCTACGGGTGGAACGGATGATATTCAGTTCACAGACATTGGTAACCACTCCTGGGCGGCGGATGCGATAAACGCGCTTGCGGCAGATGGAATAATAAAGGGCACGTCTGCAAGCTCGTTTAGCCCCGCGACAAATATAACCCGCGCAGACTTCGCGTCCCTGCTCGTTCGTGCATTCAAGCTTGAGTCCGACAGCACTGAAAACTTCGCAGACGTATCTGCTTCCGATTACTTCGCATCCGAGCTTGCGATAGCACGCAACAACGGAATCATTTCCGGTATCGGTGACAACCGCTACGCCCCGCTGGGCACCATCACCCGTCAGGATATGATGGTAATTGTCTACCGCGCGCTACAGAACCTCGATGTAGGGTTCGGCATTTATGACGAACCGCAAAGTGAGGACTTCACCTCCGTTGCGGACTACGCAAAGGACGCCGTCACCGCCCTCATCGGTGCAGGTCTTGTGAATGGAAAGTCAGGACGCATCGCCCCGACGGACTACACAACCCGCGCAGAAGTCGCGGTACTCATCAAGCGAATACTGGATTATATGAATAAGTAAAGGAGAAATTTTGCCATGAAAAAACTAATCACTTTAACCCTTGCAACAGTTATGCTTCTCGCGCTCTGCGCGTGCGGCGGCAATGGCACAGTAGGAAACTCTGAAGTTTCTTACGACATCCCGGAGGGAAAAGTAATCCCCGACGACGCAGTGGTGAACATTACTATTCAAAGTCACTCATCATGGCCGTATAACGAGAATTGGAAGGTCTGGGAGTATATAAAAGAGTCTGTTGGCGGTACGCTTGATCTGAGCGTTATTCCGACAAGTGACTTCAAAACAAAGTTCCCGCTTATAATGGCGGCATCCGATGAGCTTCCGGACCTTATCAACTTCCAGGGAAAACATTCAAGCTTTGCAAATTATTGCTCACAGGGCGCATTCCTCGCATTTGATGATTATCTTGAATTTATGCCGGATTACGTAGAATTCTGGGAAAACGTACCGGAGGATGAAAAGTGGATGCAGGATGTCCGCAAGAGCTTTGACGGAAAGATATATTATTCTCCGACACATGGTCTTGAGCGCAGTACAAACATCCGCGGCTGGCTTTACCGAAAGGATATCTTTGAAAAGCACAACCTCAAAACTCCGGAAACAATGGATGAGCTTTACGAGGTATGTAAAACGCTTAAAGAACTCTATCCGGATTCCTATCCGTTCTCTATCCGTTCCGGATTTAATAACATAAGCGTTATCGGCTCTTCGTGGAAACCGAACTTTATGACCGGTGTGTATTATGATTTTGAAAATGAAAAATGGTGCTACGGCGCAACCGAACCGGTTATGCGCGAGATTGTTGAGTTTTTCAAAAAAATGGTAGAAGCAAAGCTTGTTCCGGAAGATTTCTTTACAATAAATTCAGCTATGTGGGAAGAACTTGTCTCCACGGACCGCGGCTTTATTATGCCGGAATATCAGGTTCGTATTGATTTCTTTAACAACATTGCAAGAAAGAACAATCCTGAGTTTACAATGGCAGCATGTTTGCCGCCGCGTGCAGAAAACGGGATGGGACTTAATATGCTGAATAAATACAATTTTGACCCTACCGGATATGCAGTATGTAACACCCGTGACGAAGGCAGAATTGCAAATGCTTTCCGAATTCTGAACTGGTTCTATACCGATGAGGCATGTGAGCTTGTTTCATGGGGGAAAGAAGGTGAGACCTACGAGATTGTTGACGGCGAAAAGCAGTTTATAGCTGAAGAAGGACAAAATGTACAGTCGCTTTACGGCTTTAACACTCTCGGCTCTCATATTCGCCATGATCCGGCATCAATTGATGTCTCAATCTCCGAGGAACAGGCATCCGTAACAGATTTCCTTCTTGATAACACATATCCGCATCTTAACCCGACGCATTATCTTGAGTTTACGGATGAGCAGGATGCGAAGCGTGCTGATATTATCACGATGCTAGGGAGCTTTGTAAGTGAAAATGTTCAGAAGTTTATTCTCGGTCAGAAGCCGATGAGCGAATGGGACGAGTTTAGTAAAGAGCTTTCTGAGTTCCCGATTGACGAGCTTCTTGCAATTTATGAGGAAGCGTATAACGAGGTTAAGTAAGCAGCTTTGCTGACAGATAATATAGCGGGAGTTTTTGCTCCCGCTACACCCCTAAGGAGGTGAAAATAAAAATGTTAAAAACAGGATTTGCACGGCTTGACATCACGCCGGCGCTCGGAACCTGTCTTGCGGGATATTTCCACGCACGTCCTGCGGACGGTATTCTCGATCCGCTCTATGCGATTGCGGTCGCGTTTGATGACGGCGAAAAGCGCGCTGTGGTTCTGACGATCGACAACCTTGGAATAAAGCAGGACGTACTTGCAAAAATCCGTGATTCGATCGCCGAAGCCTGCGGCACGGTAAGAGAAGCAGTGTACATTGCGTGTACCCACACCCACCTTGCTCCCGGAATGAATCAGGGTCACCATCAATCCGAAAACCGGGCGGAAAATCAGGAATACGCAGGAATTCTCGCAAAGAAGGCGGTTGACGTTGCATGCCTTGCATTTAATGACCTTGCTCCGTCAACGCTCTCGTACACCCGCGGTGAGGTAAAGGATGTTTCCTTCATCCGCCGATATAGAATGCGCGACGGTTCGGCACGAACAAACCCCGGTTATCTTAACCCCGATGTTGTCGGCTTTATCGGTGAGGTTGATGAGCAGTCTCAGCTTCTCGTTATAAAGCGCGAGGGAAAGCCCGAAATCGGTATCGTCAATTTCCAGGTTCACCCCGACACCATCGGCGGCTGTGCGGTTTCGGCAGACTATCCTAAATTCGTCCGCGATACATACGAAAAGCTTATCGACAATTCTCGCTGTATGTACATCAACGGAGCGCAGGGCGACAGCAACCATGTAGACATCCGCCTTGATGAGACCAAATGCCGCAAAGGTTATGAGCGTACCCGCTATATGGGACGCAAAATTGCAATGTCGGTTGTTGCAAACTATGAGCTTCGCGAAGAAATCAAGGGCGATAAAATTACCTTTGCCAATAAGCTTGTTTCAGTGAAGCTCAATAAGGGAACTGCTGAAGAAATCGAATGGGCAAAAGGTCTTATGGCAGATTATGAGCAGTACGGTGACCCGGTAAAAATTCCGGGAATTGTCGGAAATCCCATTCATCTTGTTGCAAAAGCACAGAGAATAACAACCGTTTCCGAGATGGGTAACGAAAAAGAGCTTCTCGTCTCGGCACTCGCAATAGGCGACGCAGTGTTCGGCGGCTTCCCGGGCGAACCGTTCACAGAAATGGGAAGAACCGTTAAGAAAAATTCAAAATTTACTCTCACAATCCCGTCCTGCTGTACAAACGGCTATGAGGGATATTATCCGATGATGGATGCGTATGATGAAGCCGGCTATGAAGCAAACTCGGCAAGATACGAACGCGGCACAGCCGAAAAGCTTGCAAATGAACTGTCCGACCTCATCAATACGTTGAAATAAAAAACAAAAAATTAAAAAGGAGAGACAAAGAAAATGAAAAGAGCATTATCATTTATTCTCGCGCTAACCCTCGCATTCGCACTTTTCCCAACCTTCGCATATGCATCGACAACAGAAGAAACTCCATATAACTGGGAACCGATTGTGTTTGATTTTAGAAAACCAACGGTAAGTGATTTTGGTGGAAATAATTATTTAAACGGTGCTGAAACATATATAGGAGCTAATTGGACAGCCATTACATACAAAGACTGGTCTGGCTTGTTGGATGGTACCATAGGAAAACAACAAGTTTCTGTTGGCGGTTCAGGTGATGCAGTCTATATTGCATTGGTGACAACAGATGAGTTTGTCGAGAAAAACAAAAGCACATTTATGTTTGGATTAGATGTTCCGGAAAGTGGTATTTTCAATATATCTACAGGTGTTTATAATTCAGGAAGCGGTGCTACAGCTGCGGCTGTTATGAAAAATCTCACGAAAGAAACTGATATTGAAATCGGTGATGTAGAGAATGTGAAAGAAAACGGAAGTGCAGAGGATAATGATAAAGGTGGAGGACCGAAAAACAGGCAGTTCAGCAACGGTGTAGGAATTCCTGTTGCAGAAACTACAAATTGGGATACTGCACAAAATTCATATGATATAGATAATCAGTTCGAGTTGACTATAACTAAAAATGCAGCATATAGTTTTTTTGTTCACTACCTCACCTTCACTCCGTCAACCATCAATTCTGCAACTGTTACTGTTGACACCGAAACAGAATACGAAATCGGTGCCGTAATCACCCCGACAGTGTCACTTAATGTAGAAGGCATTGGCAATAAGGTATATTCTGACCTTGATATGGCAGGCATCGTTCTCGGTGTTAAAGAAGATAATGCAGGCGTAACGGTTGAAAACAATGTTTACAAAGCAACAAAATCCGGTGAATTAACCTTCACTCCTACCGTAACCGTAAACGGACAGACACACGAAGCAGCACCTGTAACTATAACAGTTGCAGCAGAGCCGGAAGAGGATGAAGAACTTTCAGGTGCATTTGACGATGCAGTTGTAGGTTCAGCTCCGACCGATTACATCGCTCCTTCTGTCGATGTAATAGAGGCAACGGGTGTAGTTGGAAATATTGTTCCGGTTTCGGGTGGTGCATATAAAATCACAGCAGCGGAAACAGATAACGAAAAAGGAAACTTCCTCTACTGGAAAAAGGCAATGACCGTAAATGAGAAGATAGTTTCTTTTGACAGAGAGTTTAACTACGTTCCCGAAAGCGAAGGAAGAAACATTCTTGTTGCAGTATATGAGGGCGATGTGAACTCAACTGCACCGAAGTGCTACAATGCAAACGGTCAGTATCTCCGTGATGCACAGCCGATTGATGCAGATCTTCCGTCAATGGCAGGCTACGGCAAGGCATATAAGTGGGAACAGTACGGTGATACAAATGTCTGGGTTGCACAGTATGAGGCAGAAACACCGATAGCTGATATCGACGTAGAGGTAAAAGGTGACAACACAAGTGGCGGCGGAACAAATCTTGCTTACGGTGCTTCAGTTACCTGCACTGCAACTGGTAAAAACTTCAAGTGCTGGAAGAAAGCCGGTGAAATCGTAAGCTGTGATTCCATATACACATTTAAAGCTTGGGAAGATTGCACAGTAGAAGCAATATATGAGGCGGATGTCCATTATACAGGCTCAAAGCTGAAAATCATCATCGACAGCTTTACAGCAGGCGACGAAACAGGCGTTATGGCAGAGTTCCTCGGTCTTGGTAACAACGTTGTTGAAAAGGGCATTATGTTTGGAAATAACAGAATTGCAATGACAACGGTAGGTAACCAGTTCAGCGTAATCGCAGACGAGCCGGGAACATACAAGGGTTATGTGATAGTTGAAGAGACAGACGGTCTTAAGCTTATCACTGACGGTTTTTACGAGCATAATTAACATCTAAAACAAACGCAATAGCGGAGAGAAAAATCCTCTCCGCTATATTTAATCCGTAAACGCCGCGGAATAAAAAAGCCGCCTATAAGCACAAGCGCCTACCACCTACGTGTCATCCTAAGGCGAAAACTCTCATGTCATTCTGAGGCAACGCCGAAGGATCTCCCGCGCGTCAGCGCGAAAGAAATGAGATTCTACACTTAGTTCAGAATGACACGGGAGACAGCAGAATGATTTGGGGGAACGTACCGCCTCGTGCTGAGTGGCAAAGGCGGAGATTTGATGACATATTCCAATTAAAATGTTAAAAAAGTGGGTTTTGGGGTTAAAGCCTCAAGACCCGCTTCTTTTTTGTGCGAAAAATGTAGAAATAGAAAGAAAAATGTAGACGCACAAAATTCGGAGGTGAGAACATTGTATATAGCAAAAGCGGAGAAATTGAGGACACCACACAAAAGAAATATAAATTGGCGTGGCATATCCGTCCGAGAATAGGTTCTTCGCTGCTATCGCGCGGCGGATAGCCGTGCGGTAGGAGTGGGGACACTTGATTAGATATATAACATACTATTTTAGGCGCAGAGAACATCGTGCACATCGTAAAACAAGCCGCAAAGCTTCAAGCGATGACGGCTATGGAGGACACTCTGAACGTACAGCCAAGGTAAACTCTTATGGAGTTGCTTTTGGCTGTTTTCTTTTAGTCGAAATTGAATATCGTTGCCGATCTCCGCCTTTTCAATTGGAATTTACAAAAATTCTGATTGAAAGGACGAAAGGTAATGAAAAAAATAAGATTAAAAGATGAATACCCGTGGTTTTCGGGAGATGAATACATAGAAATAAGTGATGAGATAGCGGAGGTGTTTGTGGAGTTTGCAAAAGAAGAACGAAGATATAAGCGTAACAAATATAATCACCGCGCATTCTATTCGCTTGATGTTGATGATGGCATTGAAGCAGAAATGCTTTTTGTCTCACTTTCTCCTCAGGAGATTTATGAAAGAAAAGTGACTCAGGGAGAAATCTATGCAGCTATAAATTCACTTCCTGAAAAGCAAGCAAAGCGTATTTATGCTCATTTCTTCCAAGATATGAGCATGACGCAAATTGGACGAATTGAAGGTGTAAGCAAAATGGCGGTAAGTAAGTCGATAGAGTCAGGTTTGAAAAAAATTGAAAAACTTTTGAAAAATGGGTTTACAAAAGACTGATTTTTTTCACGGTATATAGAGGGACTTTTTTAAAGTCTTGCTCTGACTCCGGCGGCTCCTTCTTCTATTTCCCATTCCTTTCATTAAAAAGGAGGAGCCGCATCTCATAATATGCACCTTGAAAAGTACGGCATATGCCGGGAATAGTGCAAAGCAGATACGATATAATGATACTTCTGTTCAGCCACAGTCCGAGCGTGATAAGCAATCAGGGCACCCGCAAAAGCCTGCTTTTGTGGGATAAGGAGCAATCGCTTGTAAAGCAAGCTTTTGCTCTTTAGAGCTAATGCTTGCCCATAAAGCGCATTGCGACGCCGTCGCAGGCAATGGGAGCAGTCCGAGGTATAAGGAAGGTGAAATCCCTATGGCGTGGTGTTTGCCACCGTCTGCTTTGCCGAAAAATATTTTTTAGTAAGCAAATTACAATGCTTTTCTGCATAAAAATAATACTATGAAATGAAGGGAGAGGATTTTTTTGAAAAAAGATAAAGTGAATATAACGTGTTCGTTTTCGGATGAGAGTGATTTAAAAGAAATTGTTCTCCGTTCATTTTGTGTGTTTACAAATAAAATTTTGCAGAGCGACATTAAATTGAGGTATAATGCAGTAGATGAATGGTCGCTTATTTCAGGAGGTAAAAAATGTACATAGAAATAAGTAACCCAATGGAGTATCGCGTAGCATTATACATAAGATTATCAAAGGAGGATGAGAACGAGGGACCATCGGAAAGCGTAACAAATCAAAAATCAATGCTCAATGATTTTTCAAAGAAGAACAAGCTCAATGTTTTTGATACGTATATTGATGACGGATGGAGCGGAACTAATTTTGAACGTCCTGAGTTTCAACGGATGATAGGTGATATTGAAAACGGTAGGGTGAATATGGTCATAACGAAAGATTTATCCCGTCTCGGGCGTGATTATATTCTTACCGGCCACTATATGGAGCGCTATTTTCCTGAGCACAGAGTTCGATACATTTCACTTCTTGACGGAATTGATACGGGCATTGAATCCACTGCAAACGACATTACTCCGTTTCGCGCGATTATGAATGATATGTATGCAAAAGACATATCGAAGAAGATAAAAAGCGTGAAGCAGGATAAACAGCGCAAGGGTCAATTCATCGGCGGAAAACCGGCTTACGGATATAAAATGCATCCGGAAGAGAAAAACAAAATAGTTATAGATGAAGAAACTGCTCCGATAGTTCGATATATTTTCGGGCTTGCACTGGAAGGTATGAGCTGCCGCCAGATTGCGGTGAGATTAAACAATGAATGCGTGCCGACACCTGCAACATATGCAGGGATAAATATTGCGAAAAAAAGCCCGTATTCCGGCTTGTGGAGCAGTGAAAGAGTTTCGTTTATGCTGCAAAACGAAGTTTACATCGGCAATATGGTGCAGGGAAGAGTTGCGAAGATTAACTACAAGTCGAAAAAATGTATTAAAAAGACGAAGGAAAACTGGATTGTAGTTGAAAATACGCATGAACCCATTGTGGACAGGGAAGTGTTCTTGAAGGTTCGCGAGCTTATAAAAAGCAGAAATCATACAAGAAGCAGAACGCATGACTTTTTACTGAAAGGCATGATTTTCTGCCACGAATGCGGGTATCCGTTGTCTGTGATTAACCGCAAGAATTCCCGTGGGGAAGACACGCTGTACTTTATGTGCAGGACGTATCAGCGGTTTACAAAATCCGGAGCTTGTACCTCGCATTGCATAAAAGAAAATGTCATAACGCAAGCCGTGCTGTCCAAAATAGATGAGGTTTGTAAGTCGTTCATAAACTCGAGGGAACTGCTTCCTGTCGCTCAGAAAGTGATTAAAATTGCAGATGAAACGGCGCAAACTGAAAGCGAGATTTGCGAGCTTAAAAGCAAAATTTCATTGCTGACCGCAAATCTTGATAAAATGTATATGGACCGCCTGAATGGAATATTGGCAGATTCGGATTTTGAGAGAATATATAAGCAGGTGAAGAGCGAGCGGGCGGTATTGCAGGAGAAAATTAAAGACCTTGAAATGTATGCCGAAGACCTTCCGTCAATGGAAGAACGCGCAGAAAAACTCGTAAAAAAATTCGTCGGCTCAGCGCTTGCAAACCGAGAGCTTCTTGTAAGTCTCGTTGAGCGCATTGAGTTGACGAAAGACAAGGAAATTATCATAAAATTCCGCTTCCGTGAGTTGGAAGCGATTTCTTAGAGGCATTTGCTTACAGTAAGCGGCGTGTTATACATATGACCTTGATATATTACATTTTTCTGCAATCTCGTGTTGAGTTTTCGGCTCTGTATTATACAGCCCGTAGCGCATTATTATAATTTCCCTCTCACGCTCGTTCAGATGCGTCTGCAGCATCTTGTACAATGCAGCCTCAATGTCGGCGTTTTCAACTTTGTCCAGGCGTACATCTTCTACGCTTATAATATCTAAAAGAGCAAGAGAATTTCCGTCGGCGTCCGTTTCAAGCGAATCGGAGAGAGAAACCTCAGCTCCTGTCTTTTTTGATGCACGGAAGTACATAAGAATTTCATTTTCTATGCATCGTGCCGCATATGTAGCAAGCCTTGTTCCTTTGTTCGGTTTATACGTGTTGACAGCTTTTATAAGACCGACTGAGCCTATTGCTATCAGGTCTTCCTGTTCCTGGGGTGAGGTGTAGTATTTCTTGATTACGTGTGCCACAAGCCTGAGATTTCGCTCTATCAGGATATCTCGTGCTGCCATATCGCCGTTTGCGTATTTTTCAAGATACTCACGCTCTTCTTTGGCTGAAAGGGGTTTTGGAAAAGAACCGGAAGAAAGGCTTAAAATAAAAAACAGACATCCCGAAAGAAAAAAAGCAACCGATGATAAAATAAACATACACACTCCACCGCCTTGTTTTGATATATTTATTTTATTTCCATGGAAAAAACAAATTGCAAGTCCGCGTGAATAAACGGACTTGCAATTTTATCATATTCTTTCTATAAGAGCGACGGCGTGAGCAGCGATGCCCTCACCGCTTCCCGTGAAGCCAAGCTTTTCTTCTGTTGTTGCTTTAACGCTTATGCAGTCAAGCGTAACCTCAAGCACGGCGGCAATGTTTTTTCGCATTTCTTCAATATACGGAAGAAGCTTCGGACGCTGGGCAATGACTGTTGCATCAACATTGCCGACGGTATACCCATTTTCTTTCAGAAGGGAATTTACTTTCCCGAGCAGCATAAGGCTGTCTGCGTCCAGAAAATCCGGATCATCCGGCGGGAAATGCTTTCCGATATCTCCGAGCGCTGCGGCACCGAGCAGAGCATCGGAAATTGAGTGAAGAAGAACATCCGCATCGCTGTGTCCGAGAAGTCCTTTTTCGTAAGGAATATCAACACCGCCGAGAATGAGCTTGCGCCCCTCGACCAATCTGTGTACATCATATCCGTGACCTATTCTCATTTTCTTTTTACCTCGTTTTCGGAAATATGTTTTGCAATCGCTTCAGCAAGAATCAGATCCTCCGGAGTGGTTATTTTTATGTTGAAATAATCGCCGTCGGTTAAAAATACACGCATTCCTATCGCTTCAACTGCCGAGCAGTCGTCGGTTATCGCCAAGCTTTCGTCAACAGCCCTGTGGAGTGCCGCAGAAAGCAAGTCTGCATCGAATATCTGCGGAGTCTGTATTGCAAAAAGGGTTTCCCGCGGGAGTGTTTCAGTAACGACTTTTCCTGCCGCCTTCTTGATTGTGTCCTTAACGGCAACTGCCGGAGCTGCCGCGTTATACAGTGTTGCAGCATTTACGGTGAGCTCTATAATATTCTGCGAAACGAACGGTCTTGCAGCGTCATGAACGGCGATAAGGTCAAATTTATTTCCGGCAAATCCGACTCCGCAGAGAACCGATTCCGCACGCGTTGCTCCGCCGGGAATAGCGGCAAGAAGCTTGCTTATTCCGTTTTCTTTGCATATGTTCTCAATCGTGCTTATAAGATCACTTTGAGTGGGGATAACAATTGCATCAATCCACGGCGATTTTTCAAAAGCAAGCAGAGTGCGGGTGATAACAGGAACGTCGCAAATCTCAGCAAACAGTTTGTTTCCGAAAGCTTTCATTCTGCTTGAAGTTCCTGCTGCAGGAATAACGGCAACGCATGTTTTCCTTTTATTCTTATTAAACAACTGCAAAACCTCACTTATAATCAAATAAAGCTGCTCATCACAGGAGCAGCTTTATTGTACCATAAAATGCATACGTATTACAAGGTTTATTTGAAAGATTCCGTCATAACTGAATCTAAGTATGTATCTATTTCGTTATAGTCTTTTTCAAGTGCAAGAACAAGCTCCGAGAGGAGAATCTGCTTTGCGGAATGGAGAATTTTGCGTTCCCCGGTTGAAAGACCGTTTTTGAAGTCTCTGTATGTGAGAGATTTTATAACGCGGACAACCTCGTCAAGGTCACCGCTTTTTATGCGGGCAACATTGTCCCGGTGACGCTTGTTCCAGTTTGTATCCAGATCAATGTCAATTGTGGAAAAAAGAGAGATGAGCTCATTTGCACGTTCACGGCCGATAACACCGCGAATGCCGATTTTTTCGCAGGTGGCTACAGGAACCATAATGGTCATATTGTTGGTTGGAAGCTTGAGAATATAATATTCAAGGGTGTTGCCGTTAACTGTTTGAGTGGTTATGCTTTCGATTGTTCCGGCACCGTGCATGGGATGGACAATCTTATCGCCGATACTGTACAATGGTATCCCTCCTCAAGGCGTTTTATACATATATTATACTCTCTTTTTGTCGAATTTTCAACAGAAAAATTCAAAAAAATCCGACATATCATTGATTTCGACGTAATATACAAATACAATAATAACAAATTTTGTTGAATTTTACAGTATATTTTGCTTGACATTAGACTGCGGATATTGTATTCTATTATAAGTGATAAAAGATAGAAAATAAGCCGTTTTATAAAGCTTTGAAGAGAGGGAAAACATCATATGGCAAAGCAACTTGACAAGATTTACAATCCGCGTGACGTGGAATCACGTCTTTATAAAGAATGGGAGGAAAAAGGATACTTCCACGCAGAGGTAGACGAGAAGAAAAAAGCCTTCTCCATTGTTATGCCTCCGCCGAACGTTACCGGCCAGCTTCACCTCGGCCACGCGCTTGACTGCACCTTGCAGGATGCGCTTATCCGAACAAAGCGTATGCAGGGATACTCTGCGCTCTGGCTTCCGGGTACGGACCATGCAGGCATCGCTACTCAGATAAAGGTAGAAGAAACTCTCCGTAAGGAAGAGGGGCTCACTCGCCACGACCTCGGAAGAGATAAGTTTCTTGAGCGCGTCTGGGATTGGAAAAATAAATTCGGAAACAGAATCGTTGAACAGCAGAAAAAAATGGGTGCATCGTGTGACTGGGATCGCTCCCGCTTTACGATGGACGATATCTGCGCAAGAGCTGTCCGCGAGGTTTTTGTCCGCCTTTATGAAAAGGGACTTATCTATCAGGGGAACAGAATCATAAACTGGTGCCCTCATTGCACTACTGCGCTTTCCGATGCTGAGGTTGAATACAGCGAGCAGGACGGAAAATTCTGGCATATCAAATATCCGGTTAAGGATTCCGATGAATTCGTCATTATCGCAACAACCCGCCCGGAAACAATGATGGGAGACACTGCTGTTGCTGTTCATCCGGATGATGAAAGATACACTCACCTTGTCGGCAAAACGCTCATTCTTCCGCTCATGAACCGCGAAATTCCGGTTGTTGCGGATGAATATGTTGAGCGTGAATTCGGTACCGGATGTGTTAAGATCACACCGTGCCACGACCCCAACGACTTTGAGGTCGGAAAGCGTCATAATCTTGAAGAAATTCTCGTTATTGACGAGCACGGATGCATAAATGAAAACGGCGGTAAGTATAACGGACTCGACAGATACGAGGCGCGCAAGCAGATTATTGCCGATCTTGAGGCAGAAGGTCTTCTTCTTGAGGTTCGCGATCATAAGCATAATGTCGGTCAGTGCTACCGTTGTAATACCGTTGTCGAACCGCTTACATCAAAGCAGTGGTTCGTAAAGATGGGGCCGCTTGCTGAGGAAGCGCTCCGCGTTGTAAATGACGGCACGGTTAAGTTCGACAACGGAATTACAACGGTAG
>SVLF01000129.1 GCA_015068085.1 Oscillospiraceae bacterium | reverse complement strand
AAAGTAATTTTTTGTTCATGCGCTCAGTACGGGGCCCACCCTGTACCGAGCACCGGCGTTGTTTGTCTTCAACGTTGTTTAATTTACAAGGTACAAATCTTCATTCGCTTGCCTCGTCTTCCTCACTTCCGTGGGTGACGCGACAGTTAATGATTATATCACACTCACAAGCGCTTGTCAAGTACTTTTTTTCATTTTTTTGAAATTTTTTCTTGACCGCTCAGGCCCTCTCGGCCCCCCTCTCGCGAGGTGCCTTAATACTATACCAAATTCTTTCCCATTTGTCAACACTTTTTTTGAAATTTTTTCAAAAAAATTTTTAACCCCGTTTTTACGCTCTGTATATAATACTATATAAGTGTTATTCAAACAATGGCGGTGAACTGATTATGTACACTCTTTTCATATATAATAACGAAAGCAATCGCCTCGAAAGATATAACCTTCAGCCCTACAGCACTCTCCCCTACGCCACACATTCATCAATGTCCGTTTCTGATTTCTTCTCAAACACCTCCTCCTGCGCCGGCTGGACCTCCACAGAATTTATCCGGAAATGGAACAAGTTCTCCCGCGGAGAAATCCACGCCGAATTTATCTTTCGCAGAATATGGGAAGGCGGATACATTTCCGAATCAATGCATTATGCAGGACTCGCCGCCGATACTTCATCAGATACTTTCCCCGACACATTCCCATTCAGCACACAGAACCATGTTTCTCTTTCACCGTGGGGGTATCCCGATATCTCCTTTGGTGACATTGGCCTTTTTGTACTGGTAATGCAGGACGCCCTTTCTGCTCTCGGCTTTACCGAAGGCGAGCTCGACGGTTTCTTCGGTCCACGCACGCTAAGCGCACTCACACGCTTCCGTCATTTACACGGATTGCAAGAACGCAACATCTGTGACAGGGAAACCTGGCGTGTTCTCACCTTCCACGCCTGCGGATGCGGCGTTAATCCTTATTGCAAATATGTTTTTAAGCACAAAACAATTTTATGATTGATTTTCATGGAACTTTCATATATAATGTATATAAAATAAACATTGTTTAACCGGAGGTTTCCATGCCAATTAAAATTCCGGACGCGTTACCTGCGCGTTCTATCTTAGAAAACGAAAATATATTTGTAATGTCGGAGGCACGTGCATCCACTCAGGACATCCGCCCGCTCCGCATACTGATATTAAACCTTATGCCGACAAAAATCACCACCGAGACACAACTCTTACGTGCTTTGTCCAACACCCCGTTGCAGATAGAGTTTGACCTTCTCAAAACGGCAACGCATCGCTCAAAAAACACCTCAAGCGAGCATCTTGATTCCTTCTATAAGGATTTCGATGACATAAAGAACAAAAAATACGATGGAATGATAATCACCGGCGCACCTGTTGAAACACTTGAGTTTGAGAGTGTTGACTACTGGCCGGAACTCTGCGAAATTATGGAGTGGACAAAAACGAACGTCTTTTCCACATTCCACATCTGCTGGGGTTCCCAAGCCGCTCTGTATTACCACTACGGCATCGGGAAATCTCAGACCGATAGCAAGGTTTTCGGTATATTCCGCCACGAAAACCTCAACCCTAAATGTCCGCTTCTCCGCGGATTTGACGATGTTTTTTTCGCTCCGCATTCCCGCCACACAGCAATAGACGAAGCCGCGCTCTCGAATTGTGAAAAGCTTGAGCGGCTCGCCTTTTCAAAGGATGCCGGAACATATCTTATCGCAAGCCGAGATGGCAGACGCATCTTCGTCACCGGACATCCCGAATACGATGCCGGAACACTCGCAAGCGAATACGAACGCGACATAAACTTAGGCAAACCTATCGAAATCCCGAAAAACTACTACGAAAAAGACGATCCCACCCTCGCCCCCATCGTCACATGGCGAGCACACGCACATCTTCTCTACACCAACTGGCTTAACTATTACGTATACCAGAACACCCCGTACAACGTTGATGAAATAAACTGATATATTATTAAGTACAACCGGCACCCCGAAGCTTCGGGATGCCGGTTAGCTTTTATTACTTGTTATTCGTTCGATAAAGAATTGCCGCAGTTTCTCCGCACGCTTTCCTTTTTATCCGCAGCTTTCCCGTGCTGTTCGAATAAAGCTCTTCGCCGCGCGTGAGCGATATTTGTTCTTATGATATGCAATGAAAAGTACGCTTTCACTGAATTTATCCCCAAGCGGAATAACCGTCACCGGTGATTTTGCGGAATTTAAAACATCGCGGTGGCGGCGCAGGAACATTTCGGGATACACCGTTATTCCCATTCCCTTACACGCAAGCTCAAAAAGCGTCTCGATGTTTTCTGCCTCAAGGCTCACACGCACATTGATATTCTCCTTGCGCATATATTCATCAAACATATCGCGTATTCTGTTCCCGCGCGAGAGAAGCAGAAACGGTTCTTTTTCAAGGTCATTTATGTTATATGCATCATTTCCAAGCCGTCCGGCGATTTTTTCCGGTACTATAAAATACAGCTTTTCGTGCATCAGCTCAATGGTTTCAATTTCTGCATGCGGTCGCATATCCGCACCTATGTACAAATCAATATGTCCGTGGAGAAGATACTCCTCAAGCATCTGCGAATTATTCTCCACGATGCTTATTTTGACAAACGGATTTTGCGCACAGAATTCCGGCAGAATATCCGGCAAAAACGCAGAACCGCGTGTGTAGGAAATACCGATGCGCAGTGTTCCCTGCTCAGTGTTTTCCATATCAAGAAGTTCATTTTCCATATCATGCCGTAACGACAAAAACTTCACGGCATAGTTATACATCTGCTCTCCCGCATACGTAAGCGTAAGCCCACCCGTCCTGTCAAAGAGCTGCACCCCGTATTCCGCCTCAATCTTTTTGATATGATTACTCAGCGATTGCTGGGAAATATGCTCCTGCTCCGCAACGCGTGTTATATTCTTTTCCTCTGCTACACGTACAAAATATTTTAGGTTCAAAAAGTTCACCATTATTCATCACCGTTCAACATTCTACCACAACCGTTTAGTTGTGTCAATCTAAATAATAAAAATGTTTTACTTGTCTGTGAATATGAAGTATAATTATTTTTGTTTTCGGAGGGATGAATATGAAACAGCACATCAAGGACTTTGGACTTATAACTCTCGGCACGCTTATTGTCACCGTTGGGGTATACTTTTTCAAGTTTCCCAATAACTTCTGCACAGGCGGCGTAAGCGGTATATCGGTTATTCTCGGCGCTGTGTCCCCTTTTCTTTCCGCAGGAGGCTTTGTTCTTTTGATAAACACGGTTCTTCTCCTTGCCGGATTCATATTCATCGGGCGAGATTTCGGGCTCAAAACCGTATATTGCAGTACGCTTATGTCAGTTGGCATCTATGCCCTTGAATCCCTTTTCCCGCTCAATGCACCTCTTACAACTCAACCCATACTCGAGCTTATGTTTGCAATCCTTTTTTCCGCGCTCGGTGCCGCCGTCCTTTTCTTCAGCGATGCATCCACCGGCGGAACGGATATAATTGCAATGATAATAAAAAAATACGCCTCGATAAACATATCAAAGGCGCTGTTTCTTGCAGATTTTATAATCGTTATGCTCACGGCTTTTGTTTTCGGAATAGAAACCTGGCTGTTCTCGCTTATCGGCTTTGCCGCAAAGCTTTTGTTTGTGAATAACACACTCGAGAGTATGAACCTTTCAAAGTACTGCACAGTCATAACCTCACCGGAGTATGAAGATCAAATTTGCGATTTTATAACCCACACGCTCAAGAAGACTGCAACCGTAAGCAGCGCATACACCGGCGCATATAACGGTGACCAAAAATCAGTTCTTCTTGTCGCGCTGACAAGAAAGCAGGCAATCCACCTTAAAAAGTTCGTAAAAGAGCTTGACGAAAAATCGTTTATCATAATAAACAACACAAGTGAAATCTCAGGCCGCGGTTTTCACGAAATGGTCTGAACATCAACAACCTCAGCAACACTCCCCTGTACGGTAAAGCGTACATCAAATTCAGCAAATCGCATTCCGTACACCCGCTCGCTGTCATCCTGATACGACGGGCGCGGATCCTCAGCAATGCATCCTATAAGAGCCTTTCTTTTTTCTTCCGGAATCATACATAACAAATTTTCAGGAAACTCAACCGAAAGCCGCGCGCGCGGGATTTCATCGGTATATCCTCCGCGTGCACCCGTATGCACATCGGCATACGGAATATACGGTTTTATATCATAGATGGGTGTCATGTCAAGAAGGTCGGCACCGGAAACTATCAGCACATCGCCCTCATCCGCCGTCGTTTCAACGCGCAAAAGCGCAACCGACGACAGTCCGAGTCCGTTCGGA
>SVLF01000128.1:986-4368 GCA_015068085.1 Oscillospiraceae bacterium | reverse complement strand
GCTTTCTAAAAAACAGGCGATGGCGGCTTACAGATATATTAAAGATGACGTATTTCTCCAGGCTCTCTATCTTATAAACGGTTATTCCTCAAATGGTATTCATGAAGACATCTTTACAAAGAACCCGGAGCAGATTAAAGAGGATATGGATCGCGTTATACAAGAAAAGGGAACCCTTTCTCTTGATTCCGAGATGCTTTCCGGCTTTGGTTTTGCCGCGCTTCGTGATGGTAAGCGTTATTCAAAGGAAGATGACACCCGCCATGGTTTCTGGATGTTCTTCGGTCTTTCCGGTGCAGGTCATGGTCACCGTGATTCTCTCAACCTCGGTATGGATGCGTTTGGTCTAAACTTCTTGCCGCCGCTTGGCTATCCTACCTCAGCTGACAGTCAGCCCCGCACTCTTCAGTGGGATACGCGCACGCTGTCTCACAACACTGTTATGGTAAACGAAGTAATGCAGAGTCCAAGTCAGCGAAGGGGAAAGAGTCTCCACTTTGATGTAACCGATAATGTTCAGCTTATGGACGCAGATACACAAGACGTTTACAAGGGAAGCGGTGTTTCCATCTACCGTCGTTCCGTAATAATGGTAAAAATTGATGAGGATAATTTCTATGGTGTCGACCTGTTCAGAATAAAGGGCGGATGGAGCCATGAGTTCAGCTTGCATGCTCAGTCTGATGAAATCGGATACACAAGCGGAGTCGATTTTGTTCCGCAGGTGGGTGAGGATGGCAAATACAAGGGGAATTATGCCGGAATTGACGTGGACAGCAACCCAACCGGAGCAGGATACGCAGGACCGGACCCGAATTCCCCGATTCAGGCTTCTTATGAAACGGTATATCCGCGCGGATACACATGGCTTGAAAATGTGGATCGCGGAATTCCGACTTCGGATAAGATAGAGCTTGAGTTTAATATCAAGGATTTCCGGAAAAAGCTGTCTGACCCGAAGGGACTTTATCTCCGCACGACAATGCTCGGCATCGGAGAAGATTATGCGGTAAACACTGCGACAGGATATCCTCCGAACAGCAAGAACAACGCTGTCGTTCCCGGTATCCGCTATGCACTTATAAAGCGTAAGCATGAGGATAAGAAGCAGCTTGATACACTTTTCACCACGGTCTACGAGCCGTATCGGAACAAAAGAACGCTCTCTGATATATCAGAACTTGTGATGAGCGTATCCGCAGGCGAAAAGGGTGAAAACGACATCGCCCGTTGCGTAAAGGTTACCCACGCAGACGGCGAACGGACAGACTACATCTTCTATGCTACGAATAATAAGGTCACATACACAGTAACCGATGGTGATAAGATCTTCACTTTCCGTGGCTTTGTCGGCGTTATAACGATGAAAAACGGTGTTGACATTTATAAGTACATTTGTGACGGCGATATTCTCGATGAAGTTGTTCCGCAAAAGAAAGCAATAAATGCCCGCGTTACATACTTCACGGAATCCTCTGAGTTTGAAAACGAAATCCATATAAAGCCGCTTGATCCGTTAAGCGCAGAAGAAATCAAATTGCTCCCGGGCCGTTATATATATATAGAAAACGGAAATGTACGCAACGTGGCATATAAGATTGAAAACGCAAAGTCAAACGGTAATGAAATTATCCTGGATATCGGAGACTGTACGCTTATAACCGGACAGATCGACCCAAATGCAGAGGATAAGGTGGGCAATTATAAGTACAACATAGCAAAACGCGCAGATTGCGTAATTCCGCTTTCGTGGAGCGAAAACAACGCACCGTGGGTGGAAGAAATTCCCGATAAAACTGTATCTGCCGGAAGTGCGCTTACTTTCACAATCAATGGTTTAAGCCCGATTGAGAATATGAGAACATCGCTCTCTATCCGTACCGCGCCGCGTGGAGTAAGCCTTGATTCCGAGACTGGTGCATTTTCGTGGAAACCGGATGCATCTCAGGTGGGTACACACGTTATCACGGTTATGGTAACGGATGCAGATGGAAGGCAATCTGTAAAAGACTTCAAGGTAGAGGTTTACGGTTCAACAATGGGTGATAAAAAAGAACCCGTTGAAACCACGCCTGCCGGAGGAGGCGGTGGAGGAGGTGGTGGCGGCGGTGCCGCACCGGACGACGGAAATTCTTCTGATCAAACTGATGTAGGGAACGGCGGTTCCGACGTCCCGAACGATGAGGACTCCACCCAATCCGATAATACCGAAAATCCACCCGAGGCCTCGGGTGAAACTGATGATATCAGTTTCACAGACCTTTCTAACCACACATGGGCATCTGATGCAATCAACGCTCTCGCCACGGACGGCATAATAAAAGGTACGTCAGCAAATTCATTCAGCCCTGCAAATAACATCACCCGTGCAGACTTCGCGCTTCTCCTTGTCCGTGCGTTCAATCTTTCAAGCGATAACACGGAGAATTTCGCAGACGTAAGTGCAAACGATTACTTCGCCACCGAGCTTGCAATAGCACGCAACAACGGAATTGTAGGCGGCATCGGAGAAAATAAATTCGCACCGCGCAACTCCATCACCCGCCAGGATATGATGGTAATAGTCTACCGCGCACTGCAGAGCCTTGGTAATGAGCCTCCCTTGCCTAAAGGGAGGGGGACCGTCGAAGACGGTGGAGGGATTTCTTCCTCACAATACCCCGACTTCGACACCGTTGCGGATTATGCAAAAGACGCCGTCTCCGCCCTCATCTCTGCAGATCTTGTCAACGGCAAATCCGGCTTCCTCGCACCTCTTGACTATACAACCCGCGCCGAAGTCGCAGTGCTTATTAAGAGAATACTTGATTATGTAAAGTAACCCAATCTACGGATGCAGGGCAATAAACCGGTTAGCACACTTATGTGTTAATATAAAACAAACCTAAGGAGGAAAACAAAATGAAGAAAAGACTCTTGGCATTTTTGCTTGCAACGCTTATGCTGCTTACGCTTGCCGCTTGCGGCGGTGAAAAAGCAGTAGAAGAAGTTGCGGGCGAACCTGAACCCGGCAAAGCACTTCCCGCAGATGCGGTGCTCAATGTTGTAACAGCAAGCCACGCAAGCTGGCCGTACAACGAAAATTGGAAGGTGTGGGAATTCATTCGCGAAGGTATCGGAGGTACGATTAATCTCAATGTCTATCCGGAATCCGACTTTGCAACAAAGTTCACGCTCATCATGGCAGACCCCGATAATCTTCCGGATGTAGTGGCATTCCAGAATGTTTCGGCAGCGAACAAGTATTTTGAGCAGGGCGCATTCCTCGCGCTTGACGACAACCTTGAGTATATGCCGAACTATGAAAAGTTCTGGAATTCCGTCTCAGAGGAAGAAAAGGCGAACACATATGATATCCGCCGCGCTTTTGATGGGAAGATAT
>SVLF01000128.1:0-976 GCA_015068085.1 Oscillospiraceae bacterium | reverse complement strand
ATATATGCTGCACCGCCTCTTGGTAATGAGCGCCAGCTGAACGTTATGTCATGGCTCTATCGTAAGGATATCTTCGATAAACATAACCTCAAAGCGCCGGAAACAATGGATGAGCTTTTTGACGTATGTATGGAGCTCAAAGCTCTCTATCCTGACAGCTATCCTCTCGGTCTCCGCTCTGTGTTCTCGCGCATCAATACCATAGGTTCAGCATGGAAGCCATATTTCTGCTACAGCCCGTATTATGATTTCAATGCAGGAAAATGGGAATATGGCGCACGCGAAGACACAATGCTTGAAATAGTTACATACCTTAAAAAGTGCTATGACAACGGCCTTGTTGCAAAGGATTATCTCACAATGGCAACAAACTCATGGCAGGAGCTTATCACCACCGACCGCGCATTCATCACCTGTGACTATCAGACCCGCATAGACTTCTTTAACGGCATTGCGCGTGAGCATAACCCGGAATTTAACTTTACTGCAATGAAGCCGCCGAAGGCTAACACAGCAACCGGTGCAAATCTTCTTGCGAAGGAGAATTTCGATAATCAGGGTATGGTTGCATGCAACACCGGCAAGAAAGCATCGCAGATAAATGCACTCAGATATATCGATTGGTTCTATTCCGATGAAGGTAGCCTCGCGGTAAGCTGGGGTAAGGAAGGCGTTACCTATGAAGAGGTAGACGGAAAGAAGAAATATATCGCTCCGGAGGATGGAACAACAGCAAAATTTGCTTACGGCTTCCAGACCATCGGAACATATCTCCGCCTTGACCCCGTCGCATCCGATGCTCTTGTATCCGAGGAACAGTCATCAACAACAGATATGATTCTGAGCAATCAGACAGAGTATTTAAACCCTGTTCGCTGGTTAAAGCCGAGTGATGAGCAAACTGCAAGAATATCAGAGCTTAACACCTCAATTCTTCCTCTTGTTGAAGAAAATTTAAGTAAATTCCTGCTCGGAA
>SVLF01000035.1 GCA_015068085.1 Oscillospiraceae bacterium | reverse complement strand
ACATCGTCTGCCGTTACCTTGCGTTTGCTCTGTGAGCCTTCAAGACCGAGGATCACCTCGTTTTTCTCAGCATCAAGGCGGGAAACGAAGATGCGCTCGGAATATGCAATTCCAAGACCGCGGCGTCGTCCGACAGTGTACCGTATAAGCCCCTTATGCTCACCGAGATTTTCGCCCTTGGGTCCGCGGAAAATTCCATGGGGCTGTTTTCCGTATCTCGCTTCAATATATGCGGCATAATCGCCGTCCGGTATAAAACAGATGTCCTGACTGTCGCTCTTTTCTGCGACAGAAAGACCGATTGCTTCCGCGATTTTACGAACCTCCGGCTTTGACAGCTCGCCGAGCGGGAAAAGGCTTTTTTTAAGCTGATGCTGGCGTAGTCGGTAAAGCGCGTAGGTCTGGTCCTTTTCGCCAAAGAGTGCGCGGGCGGGGAAGAGCTCGCCGTTTAAGGGAACAAGACGTGAATAGTGTCCCGTGGCGATGAAATCCATACCCATTTCGTCGGCAAGGCGCAGCATAAGCCCGAACTTTATGTGATAATTGCACAGGACACAAGGATTCGGTGTTCGTGCAGAGAGATATTCCGTTGTGAAATTTTTTATGACGCGCTCGGAAAATTCCCTTTCCGCGTTATATGAAATATGCGGGATACCGATGCGACGGCAAACATCGCGAGCATCTGCATCGTCGTTGCCGTGAAGAAGAAGCGTTATCCCGGTAACGTCATAGTCTTTTGTGAGAAGATATGCCGCGACGCTTGAATCCACGCCACCGCTCATCCCTATTAAAACCTTTTTTCTCATAAGATAAATCCTTAAAGCTTTATGTTTATGCGGTGAGGCGCTTTTGTGAGAACTTCGGCGCCATCTGCGGTAACAAGAACGGTGTCCTCTATTCTCACTCCGCCGAGATTTTCGATATAGAGCCCCGGTTCTATCGTAATTACCATATTTTTCTGAAGAATTGTGTCTGAGCGGCGGGAAACCGTGGGCGCTTCATGAATGGCAAGTCCAACGCCGTGACCGAGAGAATGCATAACGTGTTTTTCCATACCGTGTTCGGCAAACAGAGAACGCTGGTATTCATCAAGCTCGGATGCACGCATTCCGGGTGTAACCCGTTGAATACATTTTTGCTGAACATCAAACACAAGCTCCCAAAGCTCCTGGAGCTCACGAGCGGGATTTCCGATAATGAGCGTGCGGGTGATATCTGAGCAATAGCCGTTGATTGTTGCGCCGAAGTCAAGCGTGAAAAGGCTGTTATCGGCTATCTCGTTATTTTGCGGCTCTGCGTGAGGGAGTGCAGAATGGAGTCCTGATGCGGCGATGGTGGAAAACGCCGCCTTTTCGCTTCCCCGTTTTGCCATTTCATATTCAAGAAGAGCTGCTGCCTGTCTTTCTGTCATACCGCGGGTTATCTGTGGTATGAGAGCAGCGAGCGCTTCGTCCGAGCAGTTCACGGCACGGTGAATAGCCGATATCTCACCGTCGTCCTTGACGGCGCGGATCTCTTCACCGAAATCAGGACAGGGAACAAATTCTGAATTTTCTGACTGTGATTTTATATTGCGGAGCATAAAATCGGTTATGGTGTGTGTTTCATAGCCAACCCGTGCGCCGCAGGGGATAAGCTCTGCGATATGCTCGTGCATACTGCGGGAGATTATAACGTGAGAAAATCCGGGGGCTTGCTCTCTTATCTGGATGTCATAGCGTCCGTCCGTGAGGGCGAAACAGTCATCCTTTAGTATCACGAGCGCACAGTTGCTTCCTGTAAATCCTGAAAAATAGCGATAGTTTTCGTATGATGTTATGATATAAGCAGAAAGCTTCTCCTCTGCCATTTTTTCACGGAGACGTTTTATACGTTCATTCATTACCTGACCTCGAATTTCCATTCGCGCACGAAAAGATTTCCTGCTCCGTCACGTGCGCGGACAACGATTGTGTGATATCCCGGCTTAAGAGCGTTTTTAACGGTGTAAGAAATTTTTCCTGTAACGGAGTCATACTCGCGGTCGGTGCAGTTCCAGCCGTTGACGTGAAGCTCTACGCTTGCAGGAACAATGCCGGATGCATCATCGGCAAGGATAACGCCAATTGACGGATTTTTTGCGTAAATCAAAAGATTTTCAGACGGCCATGCCTTTGTGACGGACGGAGCGGTTGTGTCTTCGTCAGTTTCGGAATAAATGGCGCGCAAGGTGTCAAAATACAAACAGCCGTGTGTCAGCTTTTCGGGATTTGACACGAGATGGACCGGCACCTTTACATATATTGGTGTCGCTATCCCTTCTGGAAGAGCCGCTTCCATATAGCTCCAGCCGCTGTGTTCGATTCTGCCGTAGGAAACCGTGTGCTGTGTTCCGTTTGCATCCTCGATTATAGAACGGAGTTCAACACCGCTTGCATCGCCGAGAACGCGCATTGAGAGCTTTTTGGGAGCGGTGGCAAGAATATATGCAGAGTTATCGGCAGATTCGGGGGAGACCATAACGTATGAGCCGACAGAACCCGTTGTGTTTAAAAAGTTATAGTAAAACTTGAGCGAGCGGGAATCATCGTGAACGAGATTTGTCTCAGTTTCGAGCTTGAAATTCGGATTTACCTTTGTGCCGATTGGCATCGGGATGAAGGTAACGTTGTCATCCTCAAAGCCGGTTATTGTAACCGGAGGTGTTTTGGGAATGATTTTCACTGTGGTGAAGCTTTCACCGTAGGAAACAGTGATTTCGCCCTCCGTTGCGGTTTCCGAGAGCGTCAGGACACCGGGCGTGTTGAACACGCCGAGGCTTTCCAGTGCAGACCACGAGAAAAGCTCCGGAGAGGAAAGAACTGGTTCGCCGTTCAAAGATGCAGAAACCTCAATTTCTACCGTTTCGCCTGCGTTTGCTTCGATTTCAGATACCTCCGCCGTTATGGTATCTACATAGTCGGTAACCTTTACCGAAGACGAACCTTCTGCGGTGGCAGAGGCTGCCGTGACGGTGAATTCACCCGGCTCATAGGCTGTAAATTCGCCTGTCTCTGAGATTTCGTTGATGCCTGAGTCTGTTGTCCAGAAAAGCTCTGACGGGACATCGTGCGGTTTATAGCTTTCGTCATACGCGCCCGTTACCGAGAGGTTGTATTTGCCGCCGAGAAGGACTGTTTGTTTTTTCGGTGATACAACAAGCTGGGAGGGCGAATACTGCTTGGGAGTGGTATTCATAAGCACAAGCGCGTTTGCAACCTGACGGGCGGAGGAGCCGGAAAGGTTGTTCACAACACTTGCTTCCATCTCTCCGGGATTGCGGAGAACGAAGGTGGTGCTGCCGCCACCGTCGAGGTTGAGCGCGTCAACACAGCCGAGTGCGCGCATAGCCTTTGCTGCGGACTCATACGACATACCTGCCGCGCCGCCGGCACCCCTTCCGTCAAAGGTTGCCATGACGACCGTGCCGTCCGCTCTGATGCCGATTGAGGTACGCGGCTGGTTGGATTTATCCGAGGTGCTGTACACCTCTCCGTCTTTAAGAAGAAGCTCAATTCCGCCGACAGCGAACTTTACGTTTGACCAGAACTCGTTAAAGCGGAAGCTCATTTCGTGGGTTTCTCCGATACCAAGCTGCTTGAGCGTTGCGATTGATTTCTCCCCCTGCGCGGAAAGAACGATATATCCGTCGCCGAGCGTTGTGTTGCCTACGGCATCGTTAATTTCCTCAACGGTGAAGTTTAATGTATCTCCATGTCGGACCTCGCCGGAGTTTATGCGGCAACGTACTTCATAGGTCTCCGTTCCGGTTTTTGTTCCGCGGGCATATTCTTCGGTGTAGAGCATAAGCGAATCTGCGTCTTTTGCGTGTGCCATATTAATTCCCGAAACATCGGCAAGGACTCCGTTTATGCGGAAAATTTTATCCAAAATCGTTCCGTGGCGGACGATAAAGGGCTCGTTGTCATAGGTGAGCCCGAAAGCCGCGTAATACTGCGGCGGGGTGGAGAGAATGATTCCGTCCTCAATGAATACCCCGTGCGGCACGCCGACGCCAAAGGTGAAAAAGTCACCGTTTATTGCGGCAACGGCAACGTCGCCGTTTATATCGCTCATATTGTTAGCAATGGTTTTTACCGTCTGTGTACTCCAGACGTACCCCTGGCTTTTGCCGGCGCGGAGCGCGGTATATGCGCTTTTGGGGTTAAACTCCACTGCGTTTATATTCTGGTTTCCGGCAGTATCGTATGCACGGAGTCCAATATGACGGACATCCGGCGCAACCGTGGTTATTTCATATCCGGAAACACTAAATTCCTTTTGCATATCGTTGTATGAAAATGCAAAAGCTTGCGGCAATAGAGAAAGCGTTATTGCCGCCGCTGTAAGCGTTGAAAAAATGCGTTTTTTCATAACTTTATCCTCCGTAGGTAAAACTTTGCCTGAATTTACAACAGTTATTCATTTGCACCGCAGCATTTTTTGTATTTCTTGCCGCTTCCGCACGGGCAGGGATCGTTTCTTCCGATTTTTTCAACCTTGCGCGGAGTTTTTCTGACCTCTGTGCCGTCGCCGCCGTGCTCGCCTGTGATTTTTGCAACTGCCGAACGCTCCGGTGCATTTTCACCACGGACGCGGGCGGTAAACATCATTCTGACGGTGTTTTCGCGGATGGTGTTTATCATTTCCTCGAACATCTCAAAGCCTTCGCTCTTGTATGCAAGCACAGGGTCGTGCTGTGCGTATGCACGCAGGCCTATTCCGCGGCGAAGCTCGCTCATTGCGTCGATATGCTCCATCCAGTTTTCGTCAACATTGCGCAGAAGGACAACTCTTTCAAGCTCGCGCATAACCTCAGAGCCAATTTCAGCTTCACGCTCGGAGTATACGCGCATTGCAATTTCCGAAAGGTCGCTCTTTAAATCCTCGCTGTTATAGTCAACCCGGTCGAGATCGTCACGCGTGAGGCGGAGGTCACTTTCTTTAAGAAAAATACCGAGATATTTTGAGCGCACGGCCTCGATGTGGTTCGTCTGGACGAGCGTTTCTCCTGCGAGAATTTCATTTACGCCAAGGTTTATTGATTCAACAATCATATTCTTGATTGATTCCGTGATATCGTTGCCGTCGAGGACAGATTTTCTCTGGTCGTAGATGACGGTTCGCTGTTTATTTATAACATCGTCATACTGCAGAACGTTTTTACGTATAGCGAAGTTGCGTGATTCAACGCGCTTTTGCGCGGATTCAATCGCGTTGGACAGCATTTTCTGGTCAATCGGAGTGTCCTCATCAATGCCGAGCGTGTTCATCATTCCCATTATGCGCTCGCTTCCGAAAAGACGCATAATATCGTCCTCAAGAGAGAGATAGAAGCGCGATGCACCCTCATCACCCTGGCGTCCTGCACGGCCGCGGAGCTGGTTGTCGATACGGCGGGATTCGTGGCGCTCAGTACCGATTATAAACAGACCTCCGGCGGCCTTTACCTTTTCAGCCTCGGCATCTGTGAGCGCTTTGTGGCTTTCATAAAGCTCACGGTACTGTGCTCTTGCATCTAAAATCTCAGGGTTGTCGGTCGGTGCGGTTCCGCCTGCGTCAACAATGAGGTCTTCATCCATACCTTTCTTGCGAAGATCACTCTTTGCAAGAAAATCGGGGTTGCCGCCGAGCATAATATCCGTGCCGCGCCCCGCCATATTGGTGGCGATGGTAACAGCACCGAGACGTCCTGCCTGGGCAACGATTTCTGCTTCCTTGTCGTGGTGCTTTGCGTTGAGGACAACGTGGCGTATTCCGCTTTTTTTGAGAAGAGAGGAAACCAGTTCGCTCTTTTCAATGGAAACTGTACCGACAAGAACCGGCTGGCCGCGTTCGGCACACTCGCGTATCTGTGCAATAACAGCACGGTATTTTCCTGCCTCTGTTTTGTAGACCACATCGGTCATATCTTTTCGTATCATCGGCTTATTTGTCGGGATTTCTATAACGTCAAGGCTGTATATCGCTTCGAACTCATCGGCTTCGGTAAGAGCCGTACCGGTCATACCGGAGAGCTTGTCATACATCCGGAAGTAGTTCTGGAAGGTGATGGTGGCAAGCGTTTTGCTCTCGTTCTGGATATCAACGCGCTCTTTTGCTTCAATAGCCTGATGGAGACCTTCGGAATAACGTCTTCCTATCATAAGGCGGCCTGTAAATTCGTCTACTATTATAATTTCGCCGTCGCGGACAACATAGTCAATATCGCGCTGCATAACGCCGCGGGCGCGGATTGCCTGATTGATATGGTGGAAAAGCTCTGCATTTTCCGGATCTGAAAGGTTTTCAAGGTTAAAGGCTTCCTCCGCTTTTTTGATGCCGGAGGCGGTAAGCGTTGCGCTTCTCGCTTTTTCGTCAACGATATAATCGCCGTCGACATCGTCATTATCCTCTTTTTCATCGACAGAGGCTATAACTATTTTACGAAGCGATGCGGCAAACTTATCTGCCTGCTGATAAATATAAGTTGGCTTCTCACCCTGACCGGAGATGATAAGCGGGGTGCGTGCCTCGTCGATAAGGATAGAGTCAACCTCGTCAACGATTGCAAACGCGTGCTCATCGCGGCCGACCATCTGATTTTTGTAAAGCGCCATATTGTCACGCAGATAGTCAAAGCCGAATTCGTTGTTTGTTCCGTAGGTGATATCGGAAAAATGAGCTGCGCGGCGTTCCTCGTGCGTAAGACCGTGAACGATGATTCCAACGCTCATTCCGAGAAAACGGAAAACACGCCCCATAAGCTCACCCTGATATTTTGCAAGATAGTCATTTACCGTGACGATATGCACGCCGCGGCCGGTGAGGGCGTTGAGATATGCGGGGAAGATAGCAACAAGCGTTTTACCTTCACCGGTTTTCATTTCGGCAATTCTGCCCTGGTGGAGAACGATGCCGCCGATGAGCTGGACACGGAAGGCAAAAAGACCGAGCACGCGCTTCGCCGCTTCGCGCACGGTTGCAAATGCCTCGGGGAGAAGAGAGTCAAGCTCTTCTCCGTTTTCAAGACGGGATTTAAATTCTGTTGTTTTTGCGGAAAGCTCGCTGTCGGAGAGTGCGGAAAACTCATCCGCAAGAGCTTCCGTTTTATCGACGAGCGGGAGAAGCTTTTTTATCTCGCGTTCGCTTTTTGTTCCGAAAAGCTTTGAAATAACACCCATTTTATATACATTTCCTTTCGAGAAAAAATATTTTTCCATTATAATTTCAGTATACTTAAACAGTATATCATATTTTAATATGTTAGAAAAGAGCTTTTGGTTAAATTAATTTAAAATTTACATAAATGAACGAAATGAAGAAAGTTATTGCAAAAATGGTTGAATTTGTGTAAAATATATCAAGGAGAAAAGAATTATTATCCCCGCCGGAGACAGGAACGGCACAAATATTTCCGGAAGCGGAGATAGCATAAAGATTTTTGGAGGTACTTATGAGTTTAGTAAAAGATATGTCTCTTGCACCGTCGGGTGTGAGAAAAATTGAATGGGTAAAGTCGTATATGCCGGTGCTTTCTGCAATAGGTGATCGCTTTGAAAAGGAACGTCCGTTTGAAGGGAAGACAATCGCGATGTCTATTCACCTTGAGGCGAAGACCGCGTATCTTGCCCTCACGCTCGCGCGTGGCGGAGCACGGGTGTGTGCAACAGGATGCAATCCGCTTTCCACGCAGGATGACGTTGCTGCAGGCCTTGCGTCTCTCGGTGTTGAGACGTTTGCCGTTCACGGCGTGAATGAGGAAGAGTATACAGAGCATCTTACAAAAACGCTTTCGTGCGTACCCGATATTATAATTGATGACGGCGGCGATTTTGTGTCGATTCTTCACGAGCGTGCGCCGGAGCTTGCGAAAAACCTTATCGGCGGATGCGAGGAAACGACCACGGGTGTGGCGCGCCTTGCCGCGAGAGACCGCGCAGGGAAGCTTAATTTCCCGATGTTTGCAGTAAACAATGCAAAGTGCAAACACCTTTTTGACAACCGCCACGGCACGGGGCAGTCCGTATGGGATGCAATTATGAATACCACAAACTGCTTCATAGCAGGAAAGCGCGTTGTCGTTGCCGGCTACGGTTTTTGCGGGCGCGGTGTTGCGCTTCGTGCAAAGGGGCTTGGAGCAAATGTAATAATCTGCGAGGCCGACCCGTTCCGTGCACTTGAAGCATATGCCGACGGATATCTTGTTATGAGTATGGACGAGGCAGCACCACTCGGTGATATTTTTGTCACGACTACAGGTTGCCGCGATATAATTCTGCGACGCCATTTTGAGAAGATGCACGACGGAGTGCTTCTTGCAAACGCTGGGCATTTTGACTGTGAAATAAACAAGGTTGATTTGAATGACCTTGCCGAAAAGGTGGAGACGCGCAAGCCGAACATCGAAGGCTTTTATATGAAGGACGGCAGAATCCTCAATCTTCTCGGAGAGGGAAGGCTTGTAAACCTTGCTGCAGGCAACGGACATCCGGCGGAGATTATGGACTTAAGCTTTGCGGTTCAGGCGCTTATGATGGAGCACATTGCATCGCTTCTGGAAAAGCTTTCTCCGGCGCTGTATGAGGTTCCGGCAGAGATTGACCGCCTTGTTGCAAGCGAAAAGCTTCGTGCCGAAGGAATAAAGATTGATAAGCTGACACGTGAACAGGAAGATTATCTTAAATCCTGGTAAGAAATAAAGCGTATGAAGGAATGCCTGTTGAGCGTTGAGCCGGGGCATTCCTTAAATTTTGCTTGACATAACAATATTATTGTTATATAATATCGTTTACAACAAAAATATTGTTACATAAATTTTGGAAAATCCAAATTTGCGCAAAGGGATATCCCTTTGGTATTGTATGAGATACAATACCAAAGGGATATCCCTTTGGTATTGTATGAGATACAATACCAAACCAACCTAAATGCATATACATTGAACGTATATAACGGCGGTGTGCCCACACCCGCCGGGTATATAAAAACGTAATGAAATGCTGCACAAATCGCCCTCCGTGTCATCCTGAGCGGAACGAAGTGGAGTCGAACCGGAGCAGATGTATGCATCTGCGAAGGCACCCGTAAGGGTGGGATCTCATCGGACGTAAAACTTTGGATAAGATCCCGCGCTTACGCGCGCTCTCGCTGTCGCTCGAGTTCGACTGCGGGCTTCGCCCTCCGCTCAGGATGACATGGAAGGGTAATGCTCAGCATCGCATTATGTCAAAACCAAAATCAAAACAAAGAAAGGTGAAAGGCAAAATGACAAAATCAAAGGCAACAAAAAAAGCATTGTTTATGAGCATGCTCTCGCTTCTTCTCTGCTTCACAATGCTCATGGGCGCAACGTTCGCATGGTTTACCGACACCGTGACGAGCAAAAACAACATCATCAAGTCCGGTACTCTTGACGTAGAGATGTACTGGGCAAAGGGAAATGAAGAGCCTGATGCGGATACAACAGCTTGGACAGATGCATCAACAGGCGCAATCTTCAATAATGATTTGTGGGAGCCGGGATATACCGAGGTTCGCCACATCAAGATTAGCAACGTAGGCACTCTCGCTCTCAAGTATCAGCTTCATATTCTTGCAAACGGAGATGTTTCCGAACTTGCAGATGTGATCGATGTTTATTTCGTAGATCCCGCGCAGCAGGTTACGGACCGCACCGCACTTGACGGTATTGAGCCTGTGGGCACACTTACCGAGGTTCTTGCAGGTATGCCGGGCAACGCAAGCGGAGAGCTTTTGGCAGACGAAACTGCTACTGTCACTCTTGCTCTCAAGATGCGCGAAGAGGCAGGCAACGAATACCAGAACAAGGCAATTGGCTCTGACTTCACCGTTCAGCTTCTTGCAACACAGCTTACATATGAGAGCGACAGCTTTGATAACCTGTATGACGAGGATTCTGAGTATCACGAGGTAAACGAAAGCGCTGCTATCGTAAACAACAACGGTAAATTAGGTGAAGCGGTTGTTCTCACGGCAGAGATGCCTTACGGCACGATGAAGGTGACTGTTCCGGCAGGCGCACAGCTTAGCTCTGATGACGTTTCAGACTTAAAGCTCACGGTTAAGAAGGTTGAAAGCAATTATGGCGGTCAGCTTACAGAAAACCAGATTGCAAACGGATATGAGATTTATGTAAATGGCGTTTCAGACTACATCAATCCTTATGTCAATGCTACCGGAAACAAAAATTACAACTACAACGACATAAAGGTTGAGCTTCCCATCGGTGCAGGAAGAAAGGATGTAAAGGTATATCAAAATGGCATGATGCCGTCAACAAATTGGGCAAGCTATGATTCCGCTACCGGTGTTGCAACTTTCAGTGTTGACTATTTTACACCTTTCTCTCAGGCAAAGAAGAGCAACATTACCGTTGTTTACACAGTACTTTCCGAAGCGGAAAAGCAGCTTAATGAAGTTCTCGAAAACATAACTGCAGGTGACAGTGTTACTATCAACTCTACTGCAGACAATATGGTATCCGTAAACAACATTGCCGATGCGTTGAATGGTTCCTCTGACATTGAGCTTGCCGGTAACGGTGCCGACAGCACTACCGTTGCTGCCAACAATGCTACTATTACCGCTGATAGCCTGACAGTTAAGGATATGACCATTCAGTCTATGGGCACCACGACCATCAAGGGTAACAATACAACCATCGAGGGTGTTAAGTATCAGTCTGCCGGCGCTTCTTACGGTCTTACCGTTTCCGGTTCTGACACCACTATCAAGAACACCACCGTTGAGGGTGCAAACGCAACTCAGGGATTGGTTTTGATCGCAAGCGGTTCTGATACTACTGCTTCCGTGACAAATGTTTCCGGTCTTACCATTACTGATATCAGTCCTTATGGTTCCAGCAACGGCTTTGCATTCAGTAATATGAACGGCACTACTAACCTCAGCAACTCCACAATCAAGGTCAAAGGCAGTGCTGTTTCATTCGGTCCGAGCAACAGCACGGTCAGAGGCTATGCAAACGTAAGCAACTCGACCTTCGACAGTACAAGTGTTTATATTTCTACTGTTAAGGCATCTACTTTTGATACGGTTGTGTTTGAGAACACTTGGTATAGCAGTGCAATTCGCTTTACTGTAGGCGGTGCGACCAACACCTTTACGAATTGCGAGTTCAAGGCTGATGTAGATTTCCAGAGCGCTAACTACGCTAATAAGAATGTAACCTTAACCTTCAATGACTGCACCTACAATGGCGTGAAAATCACCGCAGAAAATGTACTTGACCATTTTGCGTTTAATGAAGCAACATGGGGCTTAAATGTTCGTGATAATCTTACACTTATCGTTGACGGAACGACCGTGACAGTGGAAAAACCGTAAATCGAGCTTAGCTCAATCTTTTCGCACACATGGGCGGAGTGGGCGCCGCCCGGTGCAAAGAAAATATTTTGTTTAAACAACAACGGAACGGATGTAAATGCCGTTGTTGCGTTCCGCCAAGTATCGGAAAAATATTCCGCCAAGTATCGGAAAAATATTCCGCCAATCGTCGGAAAATTGCTTGTAAAATTTGTTGTTGTGGTATATAATATATAAGAGAAGAAAAAAGGCGGGGTGTTTTGGATGAAAAAATACAGAAAAAGAATAGCGGACGATTTGCTGAAACGCAAATTGGAAGGAAAAGGCGCTGTGTTGATTGAAGGACCTAAGTGGTGCGGTAAAACCACTACCGCAGAGCAGCTTGCGGCAAGTGTTTTGTATATGGATGATCCGGAAAAGAAGGAGCAGAATATAGCGATGGCAGAGCTCAATCCAAAACGGTTGCTGAAAGGAACTGCTCCACGTCTTATTGATGAATGGCAGCTCGCACCAAAACTTTGGGACGCAATTCGCTTTGAGGTTGATCATCGGGGAGAGCTTGGCCAATTTGTTCTCACTGGCTCGGCTGTTCCTGCCGATACAAAGGAAATCACACATTCCGGCACCGGGCGTTTCACGTGGCTTACAATGAGACCTATGAGCGTGTATGAGTCCGGGGAGTCAACCGGCGAAGTAAGTCTGAAAGAGCTGTTTGAGGGAAATGCAGAAATAGAAGGAGAGTCAAAGCTAAGCATTGACAGACTGGCTTTCGTTGTATGCCGTGGTGGATGGCCGCAGGCAATGTCAATGCGTGATGAAATTGCTTTGGAACAAGCCGTCGATTATTATGACGCTGTTGTTCGTTCTGACATCAATCGCGCAGACAATGTGCAAAAAAATCCGGAAAGAGTACGTCGTCTTATGCGCTCTTATGCGAGAAATCAGGGTGGACAGGTGCCAAATACCGTAATAGCGCAGGACATTGCCGCAAATGACGAAACGCCAATTAACGAGGAAACCGTGGCAGCTTATGTCAATGCGCTTCGTAAAATTTTTGTTATAGAGGATATGCCCGCATGGAATCCTAATCTAAGATCCAAAACGGCTATTCGTTCCGCTGATACACGATATTACACGGATCCGTCTATTGCTGCCGCGGCATTGGGTATAGGCCCGAATGATTTATTAAATGACCTGAAAACCTTTGGTATTCTTTTTGAAACGCTTTGTATCCGAGATCTTCGCGTTTATGCGGATGCCGTGGATGGTGGGGTGTATCATTACCGTGATAAAGACGGACAGGAATGTGATGCCGTTATTCATTTGCGAAACGGAAAATATGGTTTAATTGAGATAAAGCTGGGTGGAGATAAGCTTATAGAAGAAGGTGCAAGAAGCCTTAAAGCATTAAGTGATAAAATCGACACCGATAAGATGAATGAGCCATCCTTTCTTATGATACTGACCGGAACGGGAGATTATGCGTATCGTCGCCGTGATGGTGTATATGTTGTTCCGATCGGTTGTTTGAAAAACTAAACTTACCAAAAAAGAAACCCGGGACGGATATCATTTATCCGTCCCGGGCGTGATATTTTATCAGTTCTTTTCTTTGAGAAGATCGCGGATTTCGGAGAGAAGCTTTTCTTCTGCCGACGGCTCCGGATCGGGTGCGGGAGCAGCGGGCTCTTCTTCTTCTTTTTTTCTGCGCATTGCATTAATGGCTTTAACAACGCAGAAGAGACAGAACGCAATGATAAGGAAGCTTATTATTGCGTTTATAAACTTGCCGTACATAACAGCATTTACAGCTACAGAGCCATCTTCTGCCACCTTTTCGGAAAGCTTTATTGCGTAGCTTGAAAAATCAAGACCGCCGCAAAGCCAGCCGACGAGCGGCATAATAATGTCGTTAACCAAAGAGTCGATAATAGACTTGAATGCAGCACCGACTACAACGCCGACTGCCATGTCAATTACGTTTCCGCGCGCGATGAATTCCTTAAATTCTCCAAAAAACTTTTTCATTTGTGTCAACCCACCTGTAATTATTTATTATATATATCTTTATTCTGAGAATGTTTCTTTCAATGAGCCTGCAAGTCCTGCAAGTCCCTGGATTTCGGACGGGATAATCAGCTTTGTTGCCTTGCCGTCCGCGGCTGCCTGAAATGCTTCAAGCGCCTTGAGCTTGATAACGGAGTCGCTCGGGTTTGCATCGTTAATGAGCGTGATTGCTTTTGCAAGGGCTTCTTGTGTTTTCATAATAGCTGCAGCCTGACCCTCGGCCTCAAGAATTTGTTTTTCCTTTTCACCTTCGGCATCAAGGATTTTAGACTGCTTTGCCGCATCCGCGCGGAGAATAAGCGCCTGCTTTTCGCCCTCCGCCTCAAGAATCTGTGACTGCTTTACGCCTTCTGCCTTGAGAATTGCCTGACGGCGTTCTCGCTCTGCCTTCATCTGCTTTTCCATCGCGTCCTGAATTTCGCGCGGCGGAATGATGTTTTTAAGCTCAACGCGGTTTACCTTGATTCCCCACGGGTCTGTTGCTTCGTCAAGAATTGTGCGCATTTTTGTGTTGATGGTATCGCGCGAGGTAAGCGTCTGGTCAAGCTCAAGATCACCGATGATGTTACGCAGCGTTGTTGCCGTGAGGTTTTCAATTGCGGAAATCGGGCGCTCAACGCCGTAGGTATAGAGCTTCGGATCGGTTATCTGGAAATAGACAACAGTGTCAATCTGCATTGTAACGTTGTCCTTTGTGATAACCGGCTGAGGAGGAAAGTCTGCCACCTGTTCCTTCAGGGAAATAGGCCGGCGGACGCGCTCAATGAACGGGATTTTAAAGTGCAGACCGACGTTCCACGTTGTCTGATATGCACCGAGCCGTTCGACAATCCTTGCCGATGCCTGCTGGACAATAACGATGTTTGACACAACAACGATAAGTGCGAGGACAATAAGAATGAATATTATAGCTCCCATAATTTTTCTCCCTTCATTTTATATGCGTTTTTATTAAAGCTTTACAATAAGCTTTACTCCCTCAATTCTGACGGCTGTGACGGTGCTTCCCGATGGGATGCCGTCGCCGTTTTCGCTTTTTGCGCTCCAGACCTTACCTGCGATTTTCACAGAGCCAGTACCCGCAAGGTTGTCTATTGCCTCATCAACAGTTCCCTTTTCGCCGATGAGCATATCGGTGTTTGTCGGGGTGGTGCGCAGAAGAATTTTCTTTTTAATCAGCGGGCGGGTGATGATAAGCGCCACGGCTGAAACTGCAAGAAAAACCGTTATCTGAAGCCACGGTGCCGCATGAAGTGCGGCGGCAATGAGGGCGGCAAGCGCACCGATGGAAAACCAGATTGAAACAATGCCGACCGTGAGTGCTTCGATAATACCGAACAGGATTACGGCACCCAGCCAAAGGTAAACATTTGTCATAAAAAACCCTCCTTATATAAACAGTATAACGGATAAAGATAACATAGTCAAGCTAATTCCGGTAAAGTGCGACGTTTTCGATGATTCCGTTTTCGGTGTGGAGCATAAAGTTTGACGCGTCTTCATTATACCAGCAATAAATTTTGTCCATATCGAGAGGACCGTCATCATCATAGGTGCACGAAAGCTCAAGAGGAGCGGAGCCCATAATTTTTATTGCGTTTTCAACCGTCATATCCGACTTTACCTCGGGAATCTTTTCGTCAATGTATCTGCCGGAGAACGGAACAAGGTTTTTCTTTGAGTTAAAGAAAAGCATCTTTGTCTCCACAATTCCGTCGTCGTATATTACCGAAACGCCTGCGGATTTTTTCTCATTGTAGTAATTTATATACTTCACATCGCCGTAATTATCGGTCTTCGGCTCACCTGTGCCGAACTTTGCCTCAATCTCAGAACGCGTCATATCGCGCTCAATTGCATCGTAGAGCGAATAAAGCTCTTCCTTTGTCGCAGGAGCGGGAAGGTTATCGTTAGGTTTGTCGTTCACATCCGCAAAATCATTGGGAAGGCAAGCCGTGAGAGTGAGAATCAGCGCAAGGGTGAGAAGAATTGTTGTAAATTTTTTCATTTTTTGAAAATCTCCCGTTTTTTTATTTTCCACAAACTACCGCGAAATAACGCGGAAATCCGGAGAATACTAATTATTGAAGAGGAAGTGATTTTATGACGATGAGTCCGTTTTGCAAGGGCATGACGGCGGGATTGATTGTCGGAACAACGCTTACGGTAGCGCTTGTGCCGAAAAAGCAGAAGCCGTGCAAGTGCATAAAGCACAGCACCGGTAAGATTTTGAAGGGTGCAGGAAGCGTTATAGACAGCCTTCAATCAATCCTGTAGAGAAAGAGGGCGGGGAAGACCTCGCCCTGTACATATATAGTATAACATATTTATCGGCAAAAGTGGAGAAAATTTTTTGTTAATTCAAAACTTTGTATTATTCCACTGTTACGGATTTTGCGAGGTTTCGCGGTTTGTCGATGCTGCAGCCGCGCGCAACAGCAATGTAGTACGCAAAAATCTGCATCGCAGGAACGGTGAGCGACGGAGAGAATTTCTCAAAGCACGCGGGAACGGTGAACAGGTGGTCGGAAACTGCGGCGAGAGCGTCACGCGTATCCTCTGAGGCGATTGTGAGAACACACGCACCGCGCGCCTTAACTTCACGTATGTTGCTCACCATCTTTTCGGCAAGAGCTTTTTGCGTTGCTATTGCAACGACGAGAGTGTCGTTCTGAATAAGAGCAATTGTTCCGTGCTTAAGCTCGCCTGCGGCATATGCTTCGCTGCGGATATAAGAAATTTCCTTGAGCTTCAGCGAACCCTCAAGCCCTGCGGCGTAGTCAACGCCGCGTCCGAGAAAGAATATGTCTTTGTGGTTATGGAAGCGCGAGGCAAGGTATGAAAGTGTATCGGTATTGCCGATAACCTTGTCGATTTTTTCCGGAATAAGCGATATTTCCGCTGCAAGAGTCTTTTCTTCATCCGGTGAAATGTGTCCGCGTGCGACGGCGAGGCGGGCGGCCAGCATATACAGCATAACAAGCTGGGTGGAATATGCCTTTGTTGTGGCAACGGCAATCTCCGGACCTGCCCATGTGTACAGCACAAAATCTGCCTCTCTGGCAATTGTGCTGCCGACAACGTTTATAATTGCAAGAGTCCGCACCCCGCGCCGTTTTGCTTCGCGCATAGCGGCAAGGGTATCTGCCGTTTCGCCCGACTGGCTGATTACTATGCAGAGGTCGCGTTCGGAGACGATAGGCTCACGGTAGCGGAATTCCGAGGCAAGGTCAACCTCAACCGGAATTTTTGCAAGCGATTCGATTACGTATTTCGCGACCGTGCCCGTGTGATAAGCCGAGCCGCACGCTATAATATGGATGCGGGAAAGGCTTTTTAAAAGCTCTTCCGGAATATCGGTATCAAGAGCTATTCTGCCGTTTTCAAGGCGCGGGGATACGGTGTCACGCACGGCTTTGGGCTGTTCGTTTATCTCCTTGAGCATAAAATGCTCATATCCGCCCTTTTCTGCGGCTTCAACGCTCCAGTTTACGGTCATCCGCTCTTTTTCGACAGGCTCAAGGTCAGAGTTGTAAACGGTTACGGAATCCTTTGAAAGACAGATTATTTCGCCGTCATCAACTGTGTAATAATCCCGTGTGTGTGCGAGAAATGCAGGAATATCCGAGGCGATGAAGTTTTCACCCTCGCCAAGCCCAACGATAAGCGGGCTGTCAAGTCTTGCGGCGATAATCTCACCCGGACGGTCAGCGCAAAGAACACCAAGGGCATATGAGCCGCGGAGCTTGGTGGTAACCTTTGAAAGCGCGGCGAGGATATCACCGCTATAGTAATAGTCAAGAAGATGGGCGATTACTTCCGTATCGGTTTCTGAACGGAAGGTGTATCCGCGCTTTATAAGGCGCGCGCGAAGCTCTGCGTAGTTTTCTATAATGCCGTTGTGGACTACGGCGATTCTGCCGTCCCCGGACAGATGCGGATGCGAATTCTCATCCGTTGGCTCGCCGTGGGTTGCCCAGCGAGTGTGACCGATGCCACATTGTGATGAGAAACCGGAAAGCTCATTTATTTTGTTTTCAAGCTCAGATATTCTGCCGCGGGTTTTGACAACGCGGATATCATCGCCGTCAAAGACGGCGATTCCTGCAGAGTCATAGCCTCTGTATTCGAGACGTTTTAAGCCACTGAGAAGTACGGGGAGCGCATCTGCACTTCCCGTGAAACCAACTATACCGCACATTTTAATTAAATCCTTTCTTTGTATGGGAGAAAAACTCCCGAGGGGGCAAAATTCCCCGACAGCACATTAGAAGATTTAGCGTACCGCCGCCGCTGCAAGCGTGCCGTTTGTAACCGCAGTTACCCGCGGGCTTTGAGGCACGCCCCGTATCTGTCCGCAGCGAAGGGGACAGGGGAGCATCCGCCGAATGGTTCGATATGGCATATTGTATGCAAAAATAAGAATAATATGCCGAAACTCCCACCTCGTCAACCCGATAACATCCCGTCTTCGGGTCCCGGCGCTTTATACATCTTTATCCGTTTTTATTCAATAGGCGATCACCTCGCGATTGATAAATATATCCACAGTATACACCTGAAAAAGAAATTTTTCAAGCAACTTTTGTTTGCATATTTGGTTGACCATATCCATTTAATTTGATAAAATTTAATATATAAGAAGCGGAGTGTGATGTTCATATGAAAAAAACGACAAAAATATTTTTCGTGGTGGTTTTACTGATTTTAGCCGGCGCGGCGGCATTTTGCGTGTGGCAGTGGGAAAATATTCGCGCGGTATATATGTACATAGTGGCAGACGGAGAAAACAGTGTTGTACCGTCGGGAATGGAAGTGTTGGAGATCCCTGGGCTTTCAGGGACTGAGAAAGAGAACGATTTGCCGGATGGCGATAGGGAAGATGTTTCAGGTGCAGAAAAAAACGTAAAAAGAAGCTCCCGTGCCCCTGCAACGGCAGAAACACGGGATGCGGAAATTACGCAAGAAGAGGGAAAAACATATCTTAAAAGATGCAGGGAAGAGCTGTATGCATGTGAGGCGGCTTTAGTCTCACGCGTGGGTGGGATGAAAAACGAGGTGCTTGCTGAGTGGCGTGCATTGCCCAAAGAGCAGAGAACGAGCAGAAAGAAGCGCGAGATGATCATTTCCGGAGTCAGCAGATGCTTATCTCTTGAAGGTGAGATTGACGGAAAGGTTAAGGGGATAATTGCAAAATACAAAGCTCGGGCTGCAGAGGCGGGAGAGAGCACTGATGAAATCACGGCACTCTGGGATGAGTATAAGGCGAAGAAAGCAAGCACCAAGGCATATTATCTGAATAAATATTTAGGATAGGAATAAAAATACTTTTACGGTTCGCGCACGGCTTCGATATGGATAAGCCGTGCGTTTGTATAATCGTATGTGCTCATCCTCCGTGCAAAAGCATCGCGCGTGTGCGCGGCGAGAAGTATGTTTTGCGGGGTTGGATTTCTGCCGGTGCCGACAACAAGAAGCGTGTGTGTGAAATCCTCGTTTCCGTTGTAAGCAAATTGCAAAACGTCTCCGGGGCGTGCCTCGGAAAGGTCTGCCTCATAGCCATAGGGGCCCGGTCCTTCGTTTGTTGTGATGAAGTCGTAGAAAAAGCGCACGCTCGTCCATGCAGGCGCTCTCATGTCGGGAGAAATGTAGTACCAACCGGTATCGGGCGTGAAGTTCATAACACCCGAGCCTGCGTACACGCACTGGGAGACGAAGTTTGTGCAGTCGCCGCCTATTTCATCAAAGTTATAATACGCAGGATTGCGGCGGAAAGCCCACCGTCGGGCATAGCGCACCGCATAAAGTCTGTTATATTCCAAAAAAATCAGCCTCCTTTAGCCGAGGTATTCAACTCCCCTCGGCTTATGCCATTATATGCAGGAAGGCTGATTTTTGTCAGTTTTTTAAAGGTCTATGCTTGCAGTGCTCTCGTCATATGTTATGCGGTCACCGGAGCGGGTGAAAGAATCAATGCAGTTAAAATACTCTTCCTTTGACGCAAAGGCAGGAGTGAAGCCGTCAATTATCTCCTTTGCGCGCTTTGCATTATCGGAAAGAAGAAGCGAAAGCATTTCAAGCTGCCACTTTGCAGAGGCAACGCACGCAAGCTCGGGATTTACAATTTTATAATCCGAGCCGTGGCTTGTGCCTGTTGCGCCCGGCGCATACGGATGGATTGCCGGCATCACGCAGGAAAGGTCGCCCATATCCGTACAGCCTGTGCCGATGGCATCGCTATATTCATACGGAATATCAGGGATTTTTGCCGCTGCATCGCGTGCAAGGTCAATCATCGCAGGTGCGTTTGTAAGCGGAGCGTAGCCCGGTGTGTCCTGAATGTCCACATTTGCGCCGAGGCTGAGTGCCGCACCGCAAAGTGCGCGGTTTACTTTTCTGTTTGTATCATGGATTGCCTCAAAGGTGTTGCCACGGATATAGCTTTCAAGCACAACTTTATCGGGAATAGCATTTACTGCATTTCCGCCGCTTGTTATAATGGGATGGACGCGGATTCTGTCTGCTTCCTTGAAGGTTTCACGGATAGAATTGATTGCCGAAAGCCCGAGGTTTGCAGCGTACAGTGCGTTTACGCCGTTCCACGGCGCGCCGCCTGCGTGGGCAGAAACGCCTTTATAGATAATCCGTTTGGACATACATCCGATTGCGCCGCGGCGTGCGGTGAAGCTGTCCCCTGAGGTTGAGTGGACCATAAGCGCGATATCAACACCGTCAAAATATCCGCGGTAGAGAAATTCCGTTTTGCCGCCGAAGTAACGGATAATGCCTTTTGCGGCAAGCTCCTTGCGGTATTCTATTTCGATAAGCTCCTCGGCGGGGACAGCGCAGAGGCGGATTCTTCCGCAGAGACCATCAAGCGCGCCGGGCTCTTTTAATGCTGCGGCAATACCGAGAAGTGCGGCACACTGCGCGCTGTGACCGCAGCAGTGAACGGCACCCGTTGCGGGGTCTGCATCGGGATGGTCTGCACAGATGAGCGAGTCAAGCTCACCGAGGATAAGAACCTCGGGGCCTTCTCTGCCGGTGTCAAGCACCGTATAGAAGCCGGGGATATCCTCCGCGCGGAAAAGCTCATATCCAAGCTTTTCAAACGCATCTTCCATGTATTTTGATGTTTTTGTCTCGCGGTATCCGGTTTCGGGGTTTGCCCAGATATAATCCTCGGCATCGAGGATGAGTTTACGGTATTTATCTACAGCGGTCTGATATGAAAATGACATTGTGCACGTCTCCTTAATCGTTTTTTACAGTATAACACAATATTTCTCACAGAACAATGAAAAAATCCACAAAAATTATGAAAAAATCGTGATCCTCCGAAACCGGAAGACCACGATTTTAAATTAATCTTCTTTTTTAGCTTCTGCTTCGCGCTTTGCAAGGTCGTTGTAAGCATCCTTACGTGAGAAGTTTGTTCTGCCCTTGTCGTCGATACCCATGAACTTAACCCATGTCATATCTCCGACGTTGAGAACATCCTCAACCTTTTCCACACGGCGGTTCTCAAGCTTTGAGATGTGAACCATGCCGTCCTTGCCCGGAGCGATTTCAACGAATGCACCAATCGGAATAACGCGGACAACCTTACCGTAGTAAAGCTCACCGACAACGGGATCGAGAACGATTGTCTCAATAACCTTCTTTGCATTCTTGCAGGCTTCGATGTCGATTGCGGAGATGTAAACGTTTCCATCATCCTCAATGTCAATCTTTGCGCCTGTGTCTGCAACAATCTTCTGGATAACGCTGCCACCCTTACCGATAACATCGCGGATTTTCTCCGGATCAATCGTCATATGCATCATCTTCGGAGCATACTTTGAAAGCTCGTTTCTCGGCTCTGCGATGCACGGGAGCATAATCTCATCAAGGATGCGGTATCTTGCATCACGGGTGATGGTGAGTGCGCTCTTGATGATTTCCGGTGTAAGACCGTCAATCTTGAGGTCCATCTGGATAGCTGTGATACCGGCTTTTGTTCCTGCAACCTTGAAGTCCATATCGCCGTAGAAGTCTTCTACGCCCTGAATGTCGATAAAGGTAAGCCATTTATCCTCGTCGGTAACAAGACCGCAGGAGATACCTGCAACCGGAGCCTTAATCGGAACACCTGCGTCCATAAGGGCGAGGGTGGAACCGCAGATAGAGCCCTGAGAGGTAGAGCCGTTGGAGCTTAATACCTCGGAAACGAGGCGGATGCTATACGGGAACTCTTCCTCGCTCGGGATAACCGGCTCGAGAGCACGCTCGGCAAGAGCACCGTGACCGATTTCACGTCTGCCCGGACCGCGGCTCGGACGAGCTTCACCGACGGAGTAGGACGGGAAGTTGTAGTGGTGGATATATCTCTTGAATTCTTCTTCGTAGATGGTGTCAAGCTTCTGCTGGTCAGCAATTGTGCCGAGAGTTGCAACGGTGAGAACCTGAGTCTGACCGCGGGTGAACATACCGCTGCCGTGTGTACGCGGGAGAACACCTACCTCTGCAGCGAGCGGACGAACCTCGTCAAGAGCACGGCCGTCAACGCGCTTGCCCTCAAGGAGCCACTGGCGGACAACTATCTTCTGGAGCTTATAAATGCACTCGCCGAGATAGGTCTCGATTTCCGGATACTTTTCTGAATATTCTGCAATAAGCTCATCGGAAAGAACCTTGAAGCGCTTGTCGCGGATTGTTTTGTCGTCTGTATCCATACCTGCGCGGACGCGGTCGAGAATGTTTGCCTTGAGCTCTTCAAAGAGGTCGTTATCAAACGGAACCTGCTCATATTCAAACTTCGGAAGACCGATTTCAGCCTGAATGCCGCGGATAAAGGCAACAATTTTCTTGATTTCCTCGTGTGCAAGCATGATTGCGTCGAACATAACATCGTCAGCAATCTGATCTGCACCGGCTTCAATCATAACAACCTTCTCTGCAGAACCTGCAACGGTGAGGTTGAGGCTTGACTTTTCTCTCTGTGAGCTTGTCGGGTTTACAACAAACTGATTGTCAACATAGCCGATGGAAACGCCGGCAATAGGACCGTTCCACGGAATATCGGAAATAGAGAGAGCAATGGAAGTACCGACCATACCTGCGATTTCCGGTGCGCAGTCGTTATCTACAGAAAGAACCGTGATGGAAACAGCAACGTCGTTGCGGAGATCCTTCGGGAAGAGCGGACGGATTGGACGGTCGATGAGACGTGATGTGAGGATGGCACGCTCGCTCGGGCGGCCCTCACGACGCATAAAGCTTCCCGGAATACGGCCTACAGCGTAAAGGCGCTCTTCAAAGTCAACTGCAAGCGGGAAAAAGTCAATCCCTGCGCGCGGCTTCTCAGAAGCCGTTGCAGTAACCAGAACTGCCGTTTCACCGTAGCGGACAAGGCATGAGCCGTTTGCAAGACCTGCCATCTTGCCGGTCTCGATAACGAGCTTTCTGCCCGCGAAGTCGGTTTCAAATACTCTGTTTTTAGAAAAAACCATTTCTTTCATTTTCATTTCGCTCCTTTTTATAATTTTTTCGGAGCTTTCCCGAAGTGGGTTTAGCACTTGGAGCGGGTGTCAAAGCGTTTTAACAAACACTCCAATTGCTAAAAACCATTGTGCGGGAAAGCTTCGTGATTTGGGATGATGCTTTAAATCCCCCGGACGGAGCCCCGTCCGGGGGACAACTTCGAACTTACTTACGGAGTCCGAGCTTTGCGACGATTGCGCGATAACGCTCAATGTCTTTCTTCTGGAGATAGTTGAGCAAGCTGCGGCGCTTACCGACCATCTTGAGAAGACCGCGGCGGGAATGGTTATCCTTGTGGTGTACCTTAAGATGCTCTGTGAGCTCAGAGATACGCTGTGTAAGGATAGCGATCTGTACCTCCGGTGAACCTGTGTCGGTGTCGTGGAGGCGGTTATTCGTGATAACCTCAGTCTTTTTCTCTTTAAGAATCATTTTGCTTTCACCTTTCTTTAATTTATTTGCCACGGTCGAAGTATCCGGCGGGTGAACTCCCCGCATGAAGCGAGCGTATTTTCCCGAAAACTGCGACACGGGCATAATGTTTTGTGCATAGCCGAAACTACGGCACATTAACATGCTATAATATTCTATCACACATTTTTCGAAATGTAAATAGTTAATTTTATTTTTTCCGGATTTCAAAAAATTATTTTACTTTTAACTCTATCCGACAAGTATATAGTGTATTGTATAAAATTGCAAATAAATTCCTCAGCAGTTGACACGTGTAATATTTTCATATATTATATATTAATAATTTAAAGAAAAGTCGGAGGGAAATATATGTGCAATATAGCAGGTTATGCGGGAGAACGCGCCGCAGCGCCGATTCTGCTTGAAATGCTTCGGGCTCAGGAGGGCTTTGATGCCGGCTACTACAGCGGTATTGCAACGATCCACGAGGGGAAGATATACTATGCAAAGCTTGTCGGATGCGTGCAGAATCTCATTGACAACACGGATGCGGCATCGCTTCCCGGAAATGTGGGAATTATACACGGGCGCTCCGGTCCGATCATCGGAGATGACTGTTGGGCGCATCCTTTTATCGGCAAAAACCGTGCCGTTGAGACGGAAATTGCGTATGTTGCAAACGGTGTCGGCGGCTTTGCAAATTGCAGACGCGGTGAATACGGGCGTCTTGCAGACTCGCTTATGGCGGAAGGATATGACATTTCATCGCGTCAGCTTTGCGAGAAGGATGTGTATTACAAGCTCTCTGACGGAACAACTGCACACGTCAGTGATGTTATGTGTCAGCTTATTTTAAAGTATAAGGACAGCGGGCGAGACCCAGTAAATGCAATGTCGGATGCTTTTTGTGAAATGCCGTCGGAAATCGTAGGTCTTCTTCTTGATATGTCCGAGCCTGACAAAATCTTTTATTCAAGAATAAATCGGCCGATGGTTGCAGGCTTTTCTTCCCACGGTGCATATCTTTCCACATCGGCAATTGCTTTTCCGGATGATGCGGGCGAGCCGCAGCTTCTTCCTGCATTATCTTCCGGTTATGTGTGTGCAGACGGCTTTTATTCATCTCCGTATAAGAATCCGCCGTGCGCGGTTGCACCAATAGATGCAGTTGCGAGGAAAGAAGCTTATGATGTGATATGCAACGAGCTCTGTTCAGGCGGGAGAGAGCTGTGGTGTCCGATAAGGCAGGATAATTTGGAAGCACCGTTGAATAAGCTGTTCGGGAATGCTGATTGCAGTCAGGCAACCGCCCTTTTGTATGATATTCTCTTCTCTTTGCATAAAGAAGGCAGGCTGAAAATAGAGGAAAAGGTATACGAAACCGAGAAGCCGGGGGCTTCGGCAAGGCGGTTTATTCTCGGCCTCAGATAATGAAGACAACTGAGCGGAGCCGTTTGCCGGTGGTTTGAAGAGTTCTTTCTGTTTCTTGCTTTCCTGCGCGGAATGTTGTATTATATAACATATAGAATAAAAGAACGGAAAGAAAAAATATGAAAAACATTATTGAGATTGAAGATTTTAATGCGCCGGAGCTTGATGTGTATGCACGTCTTACGGAGGCACAGCTTCTCAACCGTGAAGAACCAAAGAAGGGGCAGTTTATTGCAGAAAGCCCCAAGGTTATCGAACGCGCACTTGATGCAGGGTGTGTTCCCCTTTCTTTTTTGTGTGAGAAAAATCACATAAACGGAGAAGCAAAGGACGTTATTGCACGTTGCGGAGATATTCCGGTTTACACGGCAGAATTTGATGTTCTTACACAGCTTACGGGATATAAGCTTACGCGCGGAATGCTTTGCGCAATGCTTCGTCCGAAACTTCCGTCGGTTGCCGATGTATGCCATGATGCGGCACGGATTGTTGTGCTTGAAGAGGTAATGAATCCAACGAATGTCGGTGCGATTTTCAGAAGTGCTGCAGCACTCGGAATGGACGCGGTGCTTCTCACACCGGGATGCTCAAACCCGCTTTACCGTCGTTCGGCGCGTGTCAGCATGGGAACGGTGTTTCAGATTCCGTGGACATTTTTCCCTGCGGACGAGCCGTGGCAGGAAACGCTTCGGGGTTATGGCTTTGCGACTGCGGCGATGGCGTTGTGCGATGATTCGCGGAATATAGATGATGAAGAGCTTCTCGGAGAAAAAAAGCTTGCAATTGTTCTCGGCACAGAAGGAGACGGACTTAAAGAGAAAACAATTGCAGGGTGCGACTATACGGTAAAAATACCTATGGCGCACGGCGTGGATTCGCTGAATGTTGCGGCGGCAAGTGCCGTTGCGTTCTGGCAGGTGGGAAATAACAGACGTTGAAGACGCTGCCGCAATGGCAGAAATCTGGCAGAAATTTGGCAGAAATTTGGCAACTCAAAAAATAAAAAGTGTGGTATGATTATCACAGCCTGAAGAGTGTACACCCTTTCGGTGTGCACTTTTTTTGCATGGAGAGGAGGTGAGAGCATGGCACATGCAAAAAATACAATAAGAGGGGAGCTTGCAAAAATCGTGCGCAAAAAGGTTGAGCCGTCATACCTTGAAAAGCTCGGAGTTCCGGTCGAAGTAAAAAAATCTCCGAGTGTTTTGCAGGCTATTGCCCTCGCACAGGTGAAAAAAGGTCTTGAAGGAGATCTTAAAGCGGCAGAATTCATTGAAAAGCTTCTTTGCGATAACGGGGGTGTGCAGAGCGGAACGGAAAAGGAATTTGATGTCGTTGTAAAAGTGCTCGATGACCCGGATGGAAATTAGCATAACTCCGCGTCAGAGGGATTTTATCTATGCAAAATCAGGCGAGGTGCTTTTCGGAGGTGCCGCGGGGGGTGGAAAGTCATACGGGCAGCTTGTTGATGCATTGCTTTTTGCATTGCGATATCCGAAGTCAAAGCAGCTTATTCTGCGCCGCACGCTGCCGGAGCTTGAAAAATCGCTTGTGAGAACAGCTCTTGAGATTTATCCGCGTGAGCTTTTTACTTATAAAGCATCGCGTCACGAGGGAGTATTTGCAAACGGCTCGGTGATAGACTTCGGCTACTGCGATTCTGAAAATGACGTATACCGCTATCAGTCGGCGGAATATGACATTATCCGTTTTGACGAGTTGACGCATTTCACGGAAAGAATGTATGTGTATCTCCTTTCCCGCGTGCGCGGAGCAAATACATATCCAAAGCAGGTGAAATGCTCAACGAATCCCGGCGGGATAGGTCACACATGGGTGAAAGCACGCTTTATAGATACGGGAGCACCGAATGAAGAACACCTTGGAAGAATTTTCATTCCTTCCCGTGTTTCGGACAATACGTTTTTGATGAAAGCAGATCCGGAATACGTAAAGCGACTTGAAAAGCTTTCAAAAAAAGACAGGGAGGCTTTGCTTTACGGAAACTGGGACATCTTTGACGGGCAGTATTTTACGGAGTGGAACCGGGAAATCCATGTTATTTCTCCGTTCGAAATCCCAAAGCACTGGCGAAGATATTTTGTAATGGACTATGGTCTTGATATGCTTGCGGGATATTGGATTGCGATGGATACGTGGGGGCGGGCGTATGTATATCGTGAGATATACGAGAGCGGACTTATCATATCCGAGGCGGCAAGAAAAATTCGCGAAGCGACAGATGAGAAAATCCACAGCTATATCGCACCGCCGGATTTGTGGAACAGACGTCAGGATACGGGAAAGAGCGCGGCGCAGATATTTGCGGAAAACGGAGTGCCGGTAACGGCGGCAAGAAACGAGCGTGTGCAGGGATGGTATAATCTGAAAGAATGGCTTTCGCCATTCCGTGATGAAACGGGAAAGGCGAGTGCATATCTCCGCATTTTTTCAAATTGCACAAACTTAATACGAACTTTGCCGGCAGTATCGGTTGATGCAAAAAATCCGAATGACGTGGCAAACACTCCACACGAGCTTACGCATGCACCGGATGCGATACGGTATTTTGTTGCGGGAAGACCGGTTCCTGCAGTTATTTCACGGGTTGATGACGGCGGAAAACCCGAATTCGACAAACAGATTGACAATCTGCTTGAATTTTCTTAAAGGGGGTTAAATTATGGCGAAAGCCTCAAAGCATACTGTGTCAGCGAACACGGTATACACAAAAAAATACGGAAGCTTCCGCGGGGTGGATTTTTCACACGATGCATCGATGGTGGATGATACCCACTCTCCGGAGGCAAAAAACCTTATATCCGATACCTCCGGCTTTCCGGAGAAACGGCTCGGCTGGAGAAGCGTGGAGAATTTCGGAGCGCGGATAAACGGGATATACAGCTTTGGAGCGGAAGAAGCGAGCTGTATGATAATT
>SVLF01000127.1 GCA_015068085.1 Oscillospiraceae bacterium | reverse complement strand
GTCATCAGCAAGCTGGCCGATAAATGAAGATATGAAGCTTTTTGAGTATATGGCAGAGGGCTCCGGGGCAACACTTGATGTTACGCCTATCCCTGCAACAGATGCTGTTACAAAGTATCCGCTTTTGTTTGCGGCGCGCGAAGAGTTGCCTGATATTATAGCGTTCCAGGTTGTAAAAGAGGCTCTTCCGTATGCGGGAGCAGGACTTGTAGCACTTGATGACATGGCGGAATATATGCCGAATTATAACGCATGGCTCGCGTCTCTTTCTGAAGACCAGTATGCCGTTTCGGTTAATAACCGTATAGCATCCGACGGAAAGGTATATTATACACCGGGTACCGGACGTGAGGGAACTGCCCGTATGTATGCATGGCTCTACCGCGAGGATATTTTCAAAAAGCACGGGCTTACAGCACCGACTACGTATGATGAGCTTTATGAGGTCTGCAAGAAGCTCAAGGAGATATATCCGAATGCTTATCCCTTCTGTTTGCGCCAGGGCTTTAGCTTTGTAAATGCCGCCGGTTCTTCATTTGATAAGTGGTGGGAGACAACTGAGTATTACGATTTCGATGACGAAGAATGGCGTTGGGGTGCAACGGAGGATACCGCTCTTGAGGCGATAACATTCTATAAGAAAATGGTTGCAGAGGATTTAATGCCGTCAAACTTCGGTACGATGAATGCAACTGAATGGGATGAGCTTATTCTGACAGACCGAGGATTCATTTTCCCGACGTTCCAGACGCGCATAGATTATTTTAATCAGGCTGCCGCGGCAAACAACCCCGAATTTAAGCTTCAGGCCATTGTTCCGCCTGTTGCAAATGCAGAAAACGGAATGTCAATGGTAACGCGCGGTGATATTGAGATGATCGGTCTTTCTATTCCGGATACGGGTAAAGTGGATAAGATGGCAAATGCGGCTAAATTTATTGACTGGATGTATACCGATGAGGCGATGGAGCTTCTTTCCTGGGGTAAAGAGGGCGAAACTTATGAAATAGTAAACGGCAAAAAGCAGTTTATCACAGATGATAAGGGCTCGGCTCCGAATGCACTTTACGGCTTCACGCTTTATGGATCCTTCACACGTCTTGATCCGGAATCAGTATATGCAACGCAGTCAGAAACACTTGCAGAGACTCGCGAGCTTGTGGCTTCACACACATTGCCGTACCATAATCCGGAGATGTATCTCGACTTCAATGATGAAGAACAGAAGACTATTGATACATACAACACTGCGTGTATTACTTATACGGATGAAATGCTCACAAAGTTTGTGCTTGGTCAGGAACCGTTGTCGAATTTTGATGTATTTGTAAAGACACTTGAGGAAATGGGTGTAAATGAAGTTCTTGGTGCATATGAATCCGCATATGCAAGAATTAAATAGTGTTTTATTAAGATGACATTCTGCTGCAAGTGATATTTTGTCATTTGCAGCAGAATCTGTAGGGGAGAGATAAGATGACGGATATAATTTTCTCTTTTGACACTGAAGATTTTACTTCAAATGAGGCAGCAGATACAATATACAGGGAAGCTGAAATTCTCAGAAGCGAAGGAGTGAAGGGAGGATTTTGCATCGTTGGTCTTCTGGCATCTCAACTTATGCGCTGGGGCAGGCAAGATGTAATTGATGCACTTAAGCATCACGATATCCTAACACATAGCTATGGGCATTCATTGCATCCAACTATCAATGAATACACAGATACAGAGGATTTTGGTGTAGCCTATTCTGAGTTTATAAATCAGGAAACCGAGGGTGTGAGGCTGATAAAAGAACTTACCGAAGAAATGGATATTTACGGTGCGTGTCCGCCGGGCAATCAAAAATCCTATGTTGCAATGTATGGATATGCTGATATGGGACTTCCGATTTACGCTGATACCGTCTGTGACACGACTGACGGCAGGGGGGTATTTTATTGCAATATTTTTCACACGAGCTATACCTTTCTACTGGAAAACTTTCTTCTTGAACGATCTGATGAGGAGTATATGAAACAAGCACTCGACACGCTGGCAAAGAATAAGCGAGCGATTATTTATACTCACCCACATTGCGCAATATATACTCGTCATTGGGATGCTATAAATTACTATCAGGTAAACAAACATCCGTTCGGAGAATGGGAGAAGGCTCCGCGTCGTTCTCCTGAAGAAACCGAGCAGTTTTATGACAGCATAAAACGGTTTATCCAAATGATAAAAGAAGATGGAAGGTTTAACATTACAAGTTATTCGGAACTTGCAAAAAAACTCAAGAATGAGCCGGAAAGAGATATCCGTAAATCCGACATCCATTATATCAGGGAGCAGCTATGCAAAAATTTTGCAACGATTGAAAAAACCTCATATTCCATTGCTGATGTTTTTCTCGCTTGCAAGGATATTCTCTGTGGAGAAGAAAAACATACATGCGGAAAAGTATACGGTTTTCTAAAAACACCATATGCAGTAAAAAATAAAGTTGTTTTATCCAAAGAAGACATCGTACTTGCTGCGAAAGAGATGGATACAAAGAAATTTCTGCCAACAAAAATACGTGCAGGAAATGAATGGATCGGTCCGGCTGATTGGCTACGTGCTGCAATGGATGTCATTTGCGGCGCAGAGGAAGCGGTTGTTATGCCGGATATACAATTGCCCTGTTTTGATACGATGCCTGCATTAAGAGATGTAAGCTTTCGGGGTAAATGGGTAATGAGTGATGAGTTTGAGGATAAATATCTTTCCGACAGACTACGGTTACAAATTTGGACAATGAGATTTTTACAAGAATAAAAATGGAGGATTTAAAAATGTCAGAACTTGCAATATTCGGTGGAAAGCCGGCGGTAACGTATGAAGAAACAGGTAAACATGACGGAACAGATATGTTTGCGTGGCCGATAATAACGGACGAGGATCGCGAAGCGGCACTTGATGTTATTAACCAAGGCGCAATGAGTGGGATAAGTATAACAAAAGAGTTTGAACGTGATTTCTGTGAGTGGACAGGTTCAAAATATGCTCTTGGGACATGCAACGGAACAGCAGCACTTCATGCAGCAATGTATGGTGTGGGACTCGGCCGCGGAGATGAGATTATTTGTCCGAGTGTTACTTATTGGGCGAGCTGTCAGGGAGCATATTCTCTCGGCGCTACTGTTGTTTTTGCAGATGTAGATCCATACACAATCTGTCTTGATCCGTCAAAACTTGAAGAAAAGATTACTGACAGAACACGTGCTATTATGGTAGTGCATTACAGCTCGCATCCGGCTGATATGGATCCGATTATGGCTATTGCAAGAAAACATAATTTAAAGGTTATCGAGGATGTTTCTCATGCACAGGGCGGTAAGTATAAAGGCAGAATGCTCGGCACTATCGGCGATGTTGCGGCGGCTTCTCTTATGTCAGGTAAATCTTTTGCGATAGGTGAGGCAGGAATGCTTTGGACTGATGACCTTGAGATTTATGAACGTGCAATTGCTCTCGGTACTTACGAGCGTTTTAAGGATGGACAGATACAAACGGAGAATCTTAAACCCTTCACAGGTCTTCCTCTTGGAGGATATAAGCATAGAATGCATCAGGTAAGTGCGGCTATGGGAAGAGTTCAGCTCAAACATTATGATGAGCGTTGTGCGGAAATTCGCCGTGCAGTCGGATACTTTATGGAGCTCATTGAGGGGCTTCCGGGTATACGCGGTGTAAAAGTGGATGAAAGTGATGGCTCGAATATGGCAGGATGGTATGTTCCTTTGGCACACTATGTTTCTGAAGAACTTGAAGGTCTTTCTATTACACGTTTTTGCGAAGCTGTGAGTGCTGAAGGGTGCGATATACATCCGGGGATAAATCTCCCTCTTCATACACACCCCGTTCACAAGACGGCGGATACATATCACGACGGAAAACCAACACGCATTGCATTTTCGGACAATGATATACGTGCTATGGATGAAAATCTCGAAGTTTCTGAATTTGTTGCAGAAAATGCCTTTTATCTTCCGTGGTTTAAGCATTACCGCCCCGAGATAATAGAGCAGTATGCAAATGCAATTAAAAAGGTTATCACAAATTACAAAGAACTGCTTACCGGAGACGAGGGAAACACCGGTCCTATTGGCGGGTGGCATAGATTTAACCATTCAAAGAAAGCGTAAGGAGAGTTTTAAATGGATATATTGAAATTTGATTTATCAAAGAAGCTTGGGAAATTTAAAATTCTTAATGCAGTCAACGGCGGCCCGTTGCACAAAAGGCACAATGCATCAACGCAACGATCCAATATGGTGGCATATAAGGCTGCACGTATTCCATATTCAAGGAATCACGATTCAGGCGAATTTGATATTCACGGAGGACCTTACAGCCATGACATAAGTAAGATATTTCGAAACTTTGATGCGGATGTGAATGATCCCGAATCATATGATTTTGTAAATACAGATGAAGATATTCAGATATGTCTCGAGGCAGGAACAAAAACCTTTTACCGTCTTGGTGAGACGATTGAGCTCCAGCTTAAAAAGCACGCAACGCTTCCGCCGAAGGATTTCCAGAAATGGGCGGAAATCTGCGAGCATATAATCCGACACTATAACGAAGGTTGGGCAAACGGATATTATGCTCGCAGATTTCCG